>NZ_BAAAEP010000055.1:0-27800 GCF_039523075.1 Caenispirillum bisanense | reverse complement strand
TCCCTCGGGGCTTGCAGGCGCGCAAGAAAAGCACTCCGGCGCCCGCATCGCAAGCGCGCCTATGGCGGCTTTCGCAGCGCAGCGCTAAGATCGGCGGGAGCGCACTGGAAGAGAGAACCTGTATGAGCGCCAACGACCCTCCCGCCGTCGGCGAGGCCGCCAAGGCCGTCGCCGCCCTGGCGGGCGACGATGCCGGCCGCTGCACGGTGGCGCGCGGCGGCATCCTGTTCCGCGAAGGCGACGCCGCCGATTGTGCCTACATCGTCGAAAGCGGCCTGCTGGAAATCTCCCGCACCCTCAACGGCGCCCAGGTGGTGCTGGGGGCGGTGCGGCCGCCGGAGATGGTGGGGGAGATGGCGCTGATCGACAACGGTCCGCGTAGCGCCACCGCCCGCGCCCTGCGTGACACCACCCTGATGGTGGTGCCGCGCCAGCATTTCGAGACGCTGCTGCAGGACGCCAACCCGGTGGTCCGGCGCCTGCTGGAACGCTTTGTCACCATCATCCGTAACGTCAACGACGTGAACCTGCGCCTGACCCTCGGCATCCGCTGACCGTCCGACCAGCGGGCACCCCGCCCCCGCCCGCCCCGCTTCGAGGAGCCGCCCCCATGCCCCGCCTTCGTCCGCTGACCGCCGCCGCCCTTGTGGCGGCCGGCATCGCCCTCGCCTCCCCCGCCGCCCTGACGGCCGCCGAACAGGCCAGCGTCACCGCCGCCGTCAGCGCCCAGGGCTTCGCCGCCGTGCCGCCGGGCCAGCCGGTGGAAATCCGCATCTATCAGGCCAGCGGCGACGACGGCGCCGTGCGCGCCGCCACCGCCCGCGCCCTTGCCGCCCAAGGCTGGCAGGTGGTGGAAAGCGGTGGCCGCATCGCCTTCAGCGTCGAGGTCACCGGCGACGAGCCGCTGGCCCCGGAGCCGCGCAGCGGCATGCTGGCGCTGGACGGCACCCGCGGCAGCGGCGAGAGCACCGACCGCCTGGACGCCCGCCTGCGGCTGTTCTCCACCAGTGAAAGCAGCGTGCTGACCGGCCGCCAGCTGCCCGCCGCCGGCAGCGGCGGGGCGCAGACGCGGGTGCAGGCGGATGTCACCGACCTCGCCTCCGGCCGCCGCCTGTGGCAGGGCTGGGCCGACGTCAGCCTCGCCGGCCAGACGCCCGAGCGGGTGGCCGCCTCCCTGGTGCCGTTGTTGGTCGAAGCGGTGGGGGAAACGGTGCGCAACGAAGCGCGCACCGTGCCGGTGGAGTAGGCAGCGACCGCAGCGGCGGCGGCGGCGTCAGTCGCCGGCCACCCCCGTCAGATGCCCGCGCCGGCGGCCGCGTGCCGCCCCCCCCCGCCGGGCGGCCCGCCAGGGTCATGTCGCCGTCGATGCGCCGCAGCAGGGCGGCATAGCCGGCGTAGCGCCCCGCCGCCTCGTCCCCGCCGCGGCGGGCGGCGGCCTCGAACTGCGCCGCCAGCCATCCCACCAGCGACTGCAGCATGCGCCGCCGCCAGCCGGTCAGCGGGTCCGGCGGCGCCGCCGGCCGGCGCAGGGTCTCGCCCACCGCCGCCAGCGGCGCGGCGGGAGCGACTGGCGCGGCGGCCGGCCCGGCATCGGTCAGGCCGCCACGTCCGGGATGCTGCCCATCGGGTGGCATGTGCGGCGTCCTCCTTGGCGCTGGCGTCGGATGAGGGGAGCGCGGCGGCAGCCCGCTCCCATTGGCAAACGCGGCGGCACGGCGGCGGTTGCCGCCGGACAGCAGGCAAGAAGAAGGCCCGGAGGACATGCCCCCGGGCCACAAGTCAGGTGAGGAAACGGTAGGTCGGACGAGGCCTCAGAGCTGCGAGCCGCGGCCGAATTCCGGGTAGGCTTCGAGGCCGAGTTCGTGCTTGTCCAGGCCGTCCATCTCTTCCTCGTCGCTGACGCGCAGGCCGATGGTGGCCTTCAGCAGGCCCCACACCACGAAGGACACCGCCAGGACATAGACGCCCACCGCGACGACGCCGATCAGCTGGGTCACGAAGCTGCCCGAGCCGAAGATGCCGACCGCGAGCGTGCCCCAGATGCCGGCCACCAGGTGGACCGAAATGGCGCCGACCACGTCGTCGATCTTCATCTTGTCGACCAGCGGCACGGCGATCACCGCCAGGGCGGCACCGATGGCGCCCACCACCATGGCCAGGAACAGGTTTTCCAGGGTCGGGTTGGCGGTGATGGCGACCAGGCCGGCCAGGGCGCCGTTCAGCACCATGGTCAGGTCGATCTTCTTGAAGATGATCTGGGTCATGATCATCGCCGTCACCACGCCGGCGCAGGCGGCCAGGAAGGTGTTGGCGTAGACGATGGACATGGCGGTGGCATCAAGGGCCGAGCCGAGGGCGAGCTGCGAGCCGCCGTTGAAGCCGAACCAGCCGAACCACAGGATGAAGGTGCCGAGGGTCGCCAGCGGCAGGTTGTTGCCCGGCAGCGGGTGGACGCGGCCGTCGGCGCCGAACTTGCCCTTGCGGGCGCCGACCATGATGGCACCGGCGAGCGCCGCCCAGCCACCGACCGAGTGCACCAGGGTGGAGCCGGCGAAGTCGCTGAAGCCCATCTCGGTCAGCCAGCCGCCGCCCCACACCCAGGAGCCCTGGATCGGGTAGATGAAGGCACCGAGCAGGGCGACGAAGATCATGAACGGCCAGATCTTCATGCGTTCGGCGACGGTGCCGGAGATCACCGAGGCGGCGGTGGCGACGAACACCACCTGGAAGAACCAGTCGGACATCACCGAGTAGCCGCCCTCGATCACCGTGGCGACCATTTCCGGCGTCGCCTCTTCCGCCCCGATCAGGGTGCTTTCAGCGGCAGACGGGTTGTAGAGGAACGAGAAGCTGCCGATCCAGCCCGACACGTCGGTGTACATCAGGTTGTAGCCGACGAGGTAGAAGCCGATGGAGGCCACCGCATAGAGGGCGGTGTTCTTCAGGCAGATGGAGGCGACGTTCTTGCCGCGCACCAGGCCCGCTTCCAGCATGGCGAAGCCGACGGCCATGAAGAAGACCATGGCGCCGTGGATGAGGAAGGAGAAGGTGTTGAAGACATAGGCCGTCTCGGCATCGACCGCGGCGAAGGCCGGCGTCGCCACGAGGCCGGCGGCCAGCGCCAGCGCGCCGCCCTTGAACATGGTGGTCATGCGGGTCATGTGATGCATCCCCCTTGGTCCGTCAGAGCGCTTCAGCGTCGGTTTCGCCGGTACGGATGCGCACGGCCTTCTGCAGGTCGAGCACGAAGATCTTGCCGTCGCCGATCTTGCCGGTGTTGGCAGCCGTCTGGATGGCTTCGACGACGCGGTCGACCATGTCCTCGTTGACCGCCACTTCGAGCTTCACCTTGGGCAGGAAGTTCACGACATACTCGGCGCCGCGGTAGATTTCCGTCTGGCCCTTCTGGCGTCCGAACCCCTTCACCTCGCTCACGGTCAGGCCCTGGATGCCGAGCGGCGTCAGCGCCTCGCGCACCTCGTCGAGCTTGAACGGCTTGATGATCGCCATCACTAGCTTCATCGGTTTTCCCTCCATGGGTCCACGCGGCCGGCGCCGCGCCACACATCCCCGGGCCATCGCCCCGAAGACCTTCGTGGACAGGGAAACTCAAGAAGCGTGCCAAGTGGGTCGCGCGGGCCGCAGGCCGCCCGTTTCCGCCATTCCGACGCCGCCCACATTTTCATCAGCGCTGGCCGTCGCCGCCTTTCTGCCCACATTTCGAGCATAGACGGCGGGACGGTGCGCTCAAGAATGAGGCAACAGTGGGGCGGCGCCTGCGGGAAGTGCGTCTTTGGCCGCAAGAAAGACGGGGCGGCTCAACCGGAGCCGCCCCGTCGGGAGGAAGAGGGGAAAGACCAAGGTGGTGCTCAAATAGGCAGCGCCACCTCTGCCCCACGCTTGTCGAGGGCCGTGGCCGCCGCCCGCACCGCCGACTGCAGCTTGGTGAAGGCGCGGTTCTCGATCTGGCGCACGCGCTCGCGGCTGATGCCGTAGTGGCGGCCCAGTTCCTCCAGCGTCGTCGGCTGGCTGCGCAGGCGGCGCTCCATGATGATGTGGCGCTCGCGGTCGTTGAGGCCGGACAGGGCATCGCGCAGCAGCCGGCGGCCGAGGCGGCGCTCTTCCGCCTCCGCCAGCATGGTTTCCTGGTTGGGGCCGTCGTCCACCAGCAGGTCCTGGCGCTGCAGGTCGCCCTCTTCGCCCACCGGCAGGTTGAGGCTGGCGTCCTGGCGCGACAGGCGGCGGTTCATGTCCACCACGTCGGCTTCGCTGACGTTCAGCTCCTCGGCGATGGCGCGGGCGTTTTCGGGCGCCATGTCGCCTTCCTCGTAGACGCCGAGCTTGGCCTTCATGCGCCGCAGGTTGAAGAACAGCTTCTTCTGCGCCGCCACGGTGCCGACCTTCACCAGCGACCACGAATTGAGCACGTATTCGTTGATGCTGGCCTTGATCCACCACATGGCATAGGTGGCGAGGCGGAAGCCCTTCTCCGGCTCGAACTTCTTCACCGCCCGCATCAGGCCCAGGTTGCCCTCGGCGATGAGGTCGGAGACCGGCAGGCCGTAGTAGCGATAGCCCATGGCGATCTTGGCCACCAGGCGCAGGTGGCTGGTGACCAGGGCGTGCGCCGCCTCCTGGTCGTCGTGCTGGCGATAGCGCTGGGCGAGCATGTATTCCTGCTCGGGGTGCAGCAGCGGATACCGCTTGATCTGCTCCATGTAGCCGGCGAGCCCGTCTTCGGAGGCGACGACCGGCAAGGAAAGATTGGACGCCATGGCTCCACCTCTTCTCCAGACAATCAGATCCCGGTCCTCCGCCGTCACCGCCGTCCGGTCCGCCGCTTCCCCCGCGGCTGCCGGCTCTTGTCGATGGGGTTGACGGCCCCGACTAACATTCGGTTTTTTCGACCTCTTCAGGCTATAAAACCCGACCTTGGTTGTCAAGTTTACAGGCCTGTCATCCTTCTCCCGCGGAACGTGCAACAGCTGGCGGGATGCCTTGTTCCCTGTGCCGCTGCGGTTATCGCCACGCGCTTCGAAATACGCGCGACGGGGATAAAAGGATCACCGGATTTCGGGAATAATGTGGCGCTGCATCACCATCATCACGCCACAATGCGGGGCTAGACCAATGGAGGCAGACACCCCCGCCGCCCGAGCCACGGCACGACCTTGAGTCTTATCCGTTTTGCCGGTAGGGTTTGCCGCGATCATCTTCAGGAACCGCCGGGTCGGGCACCGTCCTGCGGCCTTGTCGTCAAACAAGACAGAACATCGGATCGGAAGAGGAGTTTGGGAATGAAGAAGACCATCGTGATGGCCGCCGCCGCCCTGGCCGTCGCCGGTTTCGCCAGCACCTCCGCCATGGCCCAGGACGCGGCCGCGGGCGAGAAGGTGGCGAAGAAGTGCCTGGCCTGCCACACCTTCGAAAAGGGCGGCGCGCACAAGGTCGGCCCGAACCTGTTCGGCGCCGTTCACCACAAGCCCGGCGAAGGCGCCGAAGGCTTCAAGTTCTCCGACGGCTTCCTGGCCGCCACCGCCAAGGGCTTCGAGTGGACCGACGAGAACCTGATGGCCTACCTGGAAGACCCGACCGCCTTCCTGCGCGCCACCTCCGGCGACGACAAGGCCCGCTCCAAGATGACCTTCAAGCTGAAGGACGAGAAGGAGCGCCAGGACGTCATCGCCTACCTCAAGACCCTCAAGGACTGATCGTCCCTGATCCGGTCGCGGCCCTTCCGGTGCCGCCTGCAGACGCCGCCCCGCACCGCCGGGGCGGCGTTTTGCATGGTGCCGCCCGCCCGGCGCCGAGGACGGCGGAATAACCCCTTGATCCTTCGTGAAATTTCCGTTTCGATCAGAGGCGGAACGTCCTCCTTCTTCGGAATCAAGGGGTTGGGCGGAACGGTGCGGCGGCACGCGCGTTCACGTTCGTGTTTTCCGGGTGTCGCCCACCGTGTACAGTGGGACCCGCAAGCTTTTTCGCCCACAGCACGGACAGGAAGGTGACCGATGCCGTCTCTGGAAGAAGCGATTCGCCGCCGCGCCTATGAACTCTGGGAAGCCGAGGGCTGCCCGGAGGGTCGCGCCCAGGACTTCTGGTACATCGCCGAGCGCGAGGTGATGGCCATCGAGGCGCCCGCCGCCGCCGAGCCGCCGCAGCCGGCCAGCGTCAAGCGGGCCGCCAATGCTGCCGAGGGGGCTCCTGCCGCCGCCGCGGCCGATGCCGCCGCCCCCGGCAAGAAGCGGGCCGCCCGCACCAGCGAGGCCAAGGCCGAGAAGGCCAACGGCAAGTCCGCCGCCCCCAGCCCCACCCGCGCCCGCGCCAAGACCGCCGACAGCACCGCCGCCGGCGGCAAGTCGTCCGGCCGCGGCCGCAAGACGCCGAGCGCTCCGCCCGCCACCACCGGCGAGACCTGATCGCCGGCCGCGGCGGCTGCCGGCGCCCGCCGCCCGCGCCGCCGCCGCCGCCGCCGCCCGGAGCGGTGCCGCCGGTGCGCCGGCAGCAGCAGGGGTAGCGCTGCTGCCTGCCGGGCCCGGCCCTGCCCCGCCCTCCACCGCCGCCGCCCCGCCCCCTGCTGCTGCTGCCGCCGTCGCCGGCCGCTCCTGCCAAGGATCGCCATGAGCCACCCCGTTCGCCGCTCGCTGCATCCCGGTTCGCCCTACCCGCTGGGCGCCACCTGGGACGGCCACGGGGTGAACTTCGCGGTGTTCTCCGACCACGCCAGCCGGATCGAGCTGTGCCTGTTCGACACCACCGGCCGGCGGGAGGTGGAGCGCATTCCCCTGCCGGAATGCACCGACTCGGTCTGGCACGGCTACCTGCCCGACATCGGGCCGGGCCAGCTGTACGGCTACCGCGCCCACGGCCCCTATGACCCGCCGCGCGGCCACCGCTTCAACCCCAACAAGCTGCTGGTCGACCCCTATGCCCGCGCCCTGTCGGGCGAGGTGAAGTGGACGCCGTCGTGCTATGCCTACCGCCTGGGCAGTTCGCGCGCCGACCTGTCGTTCGACCGCCGCGACAGCGCCCGCTCCATCCCCAAGGGCATCGTCGTCAACGACGCCTTCCCGTGGAACGAGCGCATCCGCCGCCCGCGCGTGCCGTGGACGGAAACCATCCTGTACGAGCTGCACCCGCGCGGCGCCACCATGCGCCACCCGCAGGTGCCCGAAGCCCTGCGCGGCAGCCTCAGCGCCCTGGCGTCGGAGCCGGTGATCGACCACCTGCTGGGCCTCGGCGTCACCACCGTCGAACTGCTGCCCATCTTCGCCTATGCCGACGAACCGCATCTGGTGGAGCTGGGGAAGACCAATTACTGGGGCTACAACCCCTTCAACTTCTTCGCGCCGGCGCCGCGGCTGCTGTCCTCCGCCGGCATCGACGAGATGAAGATGCTGGTCTCCCGCTTCCACGAGGCGGGGCTCGAAGTGGTGCTGGACGTGGTCTACAACCACACCTGCGAGGGCAACGAACTGGGGCCGACCATCTCGCTCCGCGGCCTCGACAACGTCAGCTACTACCATCTGGTGCCGGAGAACCCGCGCTACTACGAGAACCACTCCGGCTGCGGCAACACCATCAACCTCGCCCATCCGCGGGTGCTGCAGATGGTCATGGACTCGCTGCGCTACTGGGCCGATGCCATGCGGGTGGACGGCTTCCGCTTCGACCTTGCCACCGCCCTCGGCCGCGACCAGCACGGTTTCGACGCCAACCATCCGTTCTTCGCCGCCATCCGCCAGGACCCGGTGCTCAACCGCGTCAAGCTGATCGCCGAGCCGTGGGACATCGGCCCGGCCGGCTACCGCGTCGGCAGCTTCCCGCCCGGCTGGCGGGAATGGAACGACGGCTTCCGCAACAATGTGCGCTCCTTCTGGCGCTCCGACCCCGGCCAGGGGCCGGCGCTGGCCACCCGCATCGCCGGGTCGAGCGACATCTACAGCCGCCGGGGGCCGAGCGCGTCGGTCAACTTCATCACCGCCCACGACGGCTTCACCCTGCACGACCTGGTCAGCTTCAACCACAAGCACAACCAGGCCAACGGCGAGGACAACCGCGACGGCACCGACAACAACGTGTCGTGGAACTGCGGCATCGAGGGCCAGACGCGCGATCCCGGCGTTCTCGAACTGCGCTACCGCCAGAAGCGCAACCTGATGGCTTCGCTGCTGCTGTCGCAGGGGGTGCCCATGCTGCTGGCCGGCGACGAGCTGGGCAACAGCCAGAAGGGCAACAACAACGCCTATTGCCAGGACAACGACATCGGCTGGATCGACTGGTCGCTGGCCCGCGAGGAGGACGAGGACTTCCTCGATTTCGTGCGCTCCATGGTGCGCTTCCGCCGCGACAACCCGGCCTTCCGCCGCCGCCAGTTCTTCGCCGGCCGCCCCATCGGCGACGGGCCGGTGAAGGACATCACCTGGCTGTCCCCCGCCGGCCGCGAGATGACGCCCGGCGACTGGAACGACCCCATGCTGCGCTGCTTCGGCTATCACCTGGGGGCGCCGGCCCACGACCACCACCTGCACGCCCCGGCCGATCACGACCACGACCAGTTCCTGGTGCTGATGAACGCCGGCATCGATCCGGTGGCCTTCCGCATGCCGGCGGAGGTGTTCGGCGGGCCGTGGGTGCGGGTGATGGATACCTCCAAGGCCGATCCCCACCGCGACGTAAAAATCATACAGGCGGCGGAAATGTATCCTCTGCAAGCCCATGCCATGGCGTTGTTCGTTCAGGAACGCCGCCACCGCGGGCGCCGCAGCGGCCGCCGTCGCGAGGATCAGCCGCACGACGCCGGGTGAGACGCGCCGACCGACCCGATGATCCGGCCGCCGGCCCGCCGGCGCCGCCGCACTCCACCAACCGCCGCCGCGCGGACAGAACGACGACGCGAGGGGAAGACATGCAGTATCCCGAGATTCTGGCCCGGCTGGCCGAGGCAGCGGGCATCGAGCCCAGCTACTGGGACATCTTCGGCAACCGCCATGACACGACCGCCGGCGACATGCAGGCGCTGCTGGCCGCCCTCGGCTATCCCGCCGCCACCGAGGCCGAGGCGGCGGCCAGCCTGGAGCGCCTGGAACGGGCGGACTGGATGCGCCTGCTGGAGCCGGTGACCGTCCTGCGGCTGACCGGCGGCCAGCTGTGGACCACCCTCACCACCCCCGAAAGCCAGCGCGAGCGGCCCTTCACCTGGCTGCTGGAGCTGGAGGACGGCACCGTCCTGCGCGGCGACACCATGGCCGCCGACCTCGCCACCCTGGACACGCGGGAGGTGGACGGCATTTCCTATGAACGCCGCAACCTGCCGCTGCCGTCGCACCTGCCGCTCGGCTACCACACCCTGCGGCTGCTGGACCGCGACGGCACCCTGGCGGCGGAAGGCAGCGTGGTGGTCTGCCCCACCGCCTGCTGGCGCCCCGACTTCATCGCCGCCGGCGGCCGCGCCTGGGGGGTGGCGTGCCAGCTCTATTCCGTGCGCACCACCCTCGACTGGGGCATGGGCGATTTCTCCAGCCTGCGCACCCTGGCCCAGGCCACCGGCCAGCGCGGCGGCCATGTGGTCGGCCTGAACCCGCTGCACGCCCTGTTCCCCGCCAATCCGGCCCACGCCAGCCCCTACAGCCCGGCCAGCCGGCTGTTCCTCAACCCGCTCTACATCGACGTGCAGGCGGTGCCGGAACTGGCGGGTTGCGCCGATGCCCAGGCGCTGATGGCCGACACCGCCTTCCTCGGCCGCCTGCGGGCGGCGCGGGAGGCGGAGCTGGTGGACTATCCCGCCGTCAGCGCCCTGAAGCACGAGATCCTGCGGGTGCTCCACCGCGACTTCGAGGCCCTGGCCGAAACCTCCGCCCGCAAGCAGGCCTTCGCCGACTTCCTGGACGACGGCGGGGACCGCCTGCACCGCTTCGCCGTGTTCAACGTGCTGCAGGAGGAATTCCCCGGCACGCCGTGGATGGACTGGCCGCAGGACTACCGCAACCCGTCGTCCAAGGCGGTGCTCGACTTCGCGGCCGAGCGCATGACCCGCGTCCGCTATCACCTGTGGCTGCAGTTCGAGGCCGACCGCCAGCTGGGCGAGGCCGCCGACACCCTGCGCGCCGCCGCCGGCGACGGGCCGGTGATCGGCCTCTACCGCGATCTGGCGGTGGGCGTCGACACCAGTGGCGCCGACACCTGGATGGACCCCGGCGTCTACACCGTCGGCGCCCGCGTCGGCTGCCCGCCGGACGCCTTCAACAGCAAGGGCCAGGACTGGGGCCTGCCGCCGCTCAACCCGCTGGCCCTGCGCGAGGCGGGCTACGGGCCGTTCATCGACATGGTGCGCGCCAACATGCGCCATGCCGGCGCCCTGCGCATGGACCACGCCATGGCGCTGCAGCATCTGTACTGGATTCCCCCCGGCGTGTCGGCGCTCGGCGGTACCTATGTCTCCTACCAGATGGACGACCTGCTCGGCATCCTCGCCCTGGAAAGCCACCGCAACTGCTGCATGGTGATCGGCGAGGATCTCGGCACCGTGCCCGACGGCTTCCGCGAGCGCATGGCGGAGGAAGACATCCTCTCCTACCGCCTGTTCTACTTCGAACGCTACCAGGACGGTCTGTTCAAGCGCCCGGAGACCTATCCGGTGCAGGCGGTGGCGACGGCCACGTCGCACGACCTGCACACCATCGTCGGCCACTGGCGCGGCTGGGACGTGGCGCTGCGCCACGACCTCGGCCTGGTGCCCGACGGCGCCCGCCGCCTGCAGGACGACGCCGACCGCACCCGCGAGCGCGAGGTGCTGGTGGCGGCGCTGAAGGATCAGGGCCTGGTGCCGGAAACCTTCCGCGCCGACGCCGCCCTGGACGAGGCCGGCCTGACCACCCTGGCCCTGGCCATCCACCGTTTCCTGGCCCGCTCGCCGGCATGGCTGATGATGGTGAACCTGGACGATCTGGCGCTGGAGGAAGCCCAGGTCAACGTGCCGGGCACCGTCGACCAGTACCCCAACTGGCGCCGCCGTCTGTCGGTGCCGCTGGAGACCCTGGCCGCCTCCGACACCGTTGCCGTCACGGCCGAGGCGGTGCGCCTGGAACGCGCCCACGCGGTGCCGGTCCGGCGCTGACCCTGCCCCTGCCGCGCCGGCGGCCGCAACGACGATGGCCGGGATCGCCCCGGCCATCGCGCGGTGGTGTCAGACCGCCGGCTTGGCGTTGGGCGCCGATGCCGGCGCGGCGGAGGTCGCCGGTTCCAGCGCCTCCAGCATGCGCTGGGTGATGAGGGTGACGCCGTCCTCGGTGACGTGGAAGCGGCGGGCGTCCAGTTCCGGGTCCTCGCCCACCACCAGCCCTTCGGGCACGCGGCAGCGGGTGCCGATGATGGCGCGCTTGATGCGGCAGTTGCGGCCGATGTCCGCCCCCGGCAGCACCACCGTATCCTCCACCAGCGAATAGCTGTTCACCCGCACGTTGGAGAACAGCAGCGACCGCCGCACGGTGGCGCCGGAGATGATGCAGCCGCCCGAGACCAGGCTGTCCACCGCCATGCCGCGCCGCTGTTCGTTGTCGAACACGAACTTGGCGCTCGGCAGCTGCTCCTGATAGGTCCAGATCGGCCAGCTGTGGTCGTAGAGGTCGAGCGCCGGGGTGACGTTCACCAGATCCAGGTTGGCTTCCCAATACGCATCGACGGTGCCGACATCGCGCCAGTAGGGCTCCGCGTCGGGGGCCGAGCGCACGGCGCTGTCGGAGAAGCGGTGCGCCACCAGCTTGCAGCGGCCGATCAGCGACGGGATGATGTTCTTGCCGAAGTCGTGGGCCGAGGACAGGTCGGCGGCATCGCTCTCCAGCAGCTCCTCCAGGAACGACCGGTTGAAGATGTAGATGCCCATGGAGGCGAAGGCGCGCGTCGGGTCGCCGGGGATGTGCGGCGGGTTGGCGGGCTTCTCCACGAAGTCGATGATGGTGTCGGTGTCGTCCACGTCGACGCAGCCGAAGCCGGTCGCCTGCTTCAGCGGCACCTCGACGCAGGACACGGTGACATCGGCCCCCATCTCCAGGTGCTGCGCCAGCATGCGGCTGTAGTCCTGGCGATAGACGTGATCGCCGGCCAGGATCAGGATGTAGTCCGGGTCGTGGGCGCGGATGGTCTCCAGGTTCTGGTAGACGGCATCGGCGGTGCCGCGATACCACGCCTCGTCGCTGGTCTGCTGCTGGGCCGGCCACAGCTCCACAAACTCGTTGATCTCCGCCCGGAAGAACGACCAGCCGCGCTGGATGTGGCGGATCAGGGTGTGGGCCTTGTACTGCGTCGGCACGGCGATGCGGCGGATGCCGGAATTGATGCAGTTGGACAGCGGGAAGTCGATGATGCGGAACTTGCCGGCAAAGGGCACCGCCGGCTTGGCCTCGTCGTCGGTCAGCGCCATCAGCCGCGACCCGCGCCCGCCCGCCAGCACCAGCGCCAGCGTCCCCTTCAGGGCCCGGTTGAGGTCGTAGGCCACATCAATCTGATCCATCCAGCTCCTCCGTTCGGCTAAGCGACGGCCGCCAGTCCCCGGCGGGGGGAGACTCGCGGCCACAGGCGGCGTCTCGGATGACGACGTCCCTATCCCAGGTAAGACTTTTGCACGGCCATCGGCCCCGGATCAACGACAGCCGGATTAAACACCTGAGGCCTCGACCAAGGTCCATATCCTCTTGATCTTTCGCACCTATCCAGGCGTTCTAGACGAAAGTCTGCCGGCGAATTGTCACGATTCCGGTATTGCCTCTTCCCGGGAAATGCCGTGAATTACGCCTTCGCGCCTGCCCGCCCGACGCGGGCGGACGCAGGGGCCTGCTTGGGGATCGAAGTCAGAATGCGCGTACTCATCGCCGCCTCCGAGGTCTACCCGCTGATCAAGACCGGGGGGCTGGCCGACGTTGCCGGGGCTCTGCCGGCGGCGCTCGCCCGCAAGGGGCTGGATGCGCGCATCGTCATGCCCGGCTACCCGTCGGTGCTGGCGCGCCTGACCGACCGCCGCAGCGAGACCGACCTCGGCCCCGTGCTGGAAGGCCACCACGCCAGCCTGATCGAAAGCCGCATGCCCGACAGCGGTGTGCCGGTGTGGCTGGTGGACTGCCCCAGCCTCTATCACCGCGGCGGCGGCCCCTACATCAACGAGTGGGGCCACGACCACCCCGACAACTTCCTGCGCTTCGCCCTGCTGTCCAAAGTGGCGGCGCTGCTCGGCACGCCCAAGTCGCCGGTGGGCTGGCAGGCCGACGTGATCCAGTGCAACGACTGGCAGACCGGCCTTGTCCCCGCCTATCTGGCGCTGACCGACGGGCCCGGCGCGGCGACCGTGTTCTCCATCCACAACATCCAGTTCCAGGGCATCTTCGGGCCGGAGATCCTGCCGCTGATCGGCCTGCCGGGCCATGCCTTCGCCATCGACGGGCTGGAGTTCTACGGCCACGTCAGCACCCTGAAGGCCGGCTGCTACTACGCCGACCGCATCACCACCGTCAGCCCCACCTACGCCCGCGAGATCCAGACCCCCGACGGCGGCCGCGGCATGGACGGCCTGCTGCGCTGGCGGGCGGCGCAGCTGTCGGGCATTCTCAACGGCGTCGACTACGACCAGTGGGATCCGGCCCGCGACCACCTGCTGCCGGCCCGCTACAGCGCCGACGACATGACCGGCAAGGCCGCCTGCAAGGCCGCCCTGCAGCGCGAGTTCGGGCTGGAGGAACGGCCGGAGGCGCTGGTCTTCGGCCTGGTGTCGCGGTTCAGCGAGCAGAAGGGCATCGACCTCGTGCTGGGCGCCGTCGACCACATCCTGTCGCGCGGCGGCCAGATCGTCATGCAGGGGTCGGGCGACAGCTGGCTGGAGCACGCCATCTACGGCCTCGGCGGCGCCCGCGCCGGCCGGGTCGGCACCTGGGTCGGCTACGACGAGGGCCGCGCCCACCGCATCCAGGCCGGCTGCGACGTGTTCCTGGTGCCGTCGCGGTTCGAGCCGTGCGGGCTTACGCAGATGTATGCCTTGCGCTACGGTAGTCTGCCGCTGGTGCGCCACACCGGCGGGCTGGCGGACACCGTCACCGACATCCACGACCCCGGCGGCCAGGGCACCGGGTTCGTGTTCGGCGAGGCGTCGGTGGCGGGGCTGGTGGGCGCCATCGACCGCGCCTTCGACACCTGGGGCGGCGGCGGATCGCAGTGGGGCGAGGCGCAGCGTCGCGGCATGGCCCAGGACTTCGGTTGGCACAAGGCGGCCGACGCCTATATCGAGTTGTTCCGGGCATTGACCACGCGGGAATGAGCGAAGGCCGGCAACCGGCGTTTACGCTCTCAGGACACAAAGACGGATCGGGGAAAGAGCATGGACCAGACGGCGAAGGGCGAGACGGCGGGTATTCCCACCCTCGACATCGGCAGCGTTGATGCCATCAAGCAGCAGCTGAAGAGCTACATGGTCCACAACGTGGGCGTGGACCCGGAATTCGCCACCCAGCGCGACTGGCTCTATGCCCTCGCCCATCTGGTGCGCGGCCGGCTGTCGGAACAGTATCTGGAGACGGCGCGGGCGCAGTATGACGCCGACGTCCGCCGCATCTACTACCTGTCCATGGAGTACCTGACCGGGCGGTCGCTGCTGAAGCACCTCTACGACCTCGGCCTTTACGACACCGTGGCGCAGGCGCTGGGCGAACTGGGCCAGAGCCTGGAAAGCGTGCAGGAGTTCGAGTACGACGCGGCCCTCGGCAACGGCGGCCTCGGGCGGCTGGCGGCCTGCTTCCTCGACAGCATGGCGACCCACCGCTACCCCGGCTTCGGCTACGGCATCCGCTATGAATTCGGCATGTTCACCCAGCGGCTGGAAAACGGCGAGCAGGTGGAGCACCCGGAAACCTGGCTGCGCTATGGCAATCCATGGGAGTTCGAGCGGCCGAACGTCATCTTCCCGGTGCGCTTCCGCGGCCGCCTGACCCACTTCCGCAACGAGACGGGCGACGTGGTCACCCAGTGGGTGGACACCAGCGACGTCATCGCCATGGCCTACGACGTGCCGGTGCCGGGCTTCGCCAGCGATGCGGTGGTGAAGCTGCGCCTGTGGTCGGCCCGCGCCACCCGCGACTTCGACCTGCGCTACTTCAACGAAGGCAACTACATCGACGCGGTGAAGGACAAGACCATCAGCGAGAACCTGTCCAAGGTGCTCTACCCCATGGACACCACGCTGATGGGCCAGGAACTGCGGCTGATGCAGGAGTACTTCTTCGTCAGCGCCAGCCTGCAGGACATCGTCGCCCGCCACCACCGCAAGCACCCGAGCCTGGACACCCTGCCCGACAAGGTGACCATCCAGCTCAACGACACCCACCCGAGCCTGGCGGTGCCGGAACTGCTGCGGCTGCTGATCGACCACTACGACTATCCGTTCGACAAGGCGTGGGCCATCACCCGCGGGGTGTTCAACTACACCAACCACACCCTGCTGCCGGAAGCGCTGGAAACCTGGCCCATCGCCATGCTGGAAGCGGTGCTGCCGCGCCACCTGGACCTGATCTACAAGATCAACCACGAGTTCCTGCAGCAGGTGAAGTACGCCTTCCCCGGCCAGCCCGACGTGCTCAGCCGCATGTCGCTGATCGACGATGCCGGCCGCCGGGTGCGCATGGCGCATCTGTGCGTCGTCGGCTCGCGCAAGGTCAACGGCGTCGCCGCGCTGCATACCGAGCTGATGCGCAGCCACGTCTTCGCCGACTTCAACCGCCTGGAGCCGGAGAAGTTCGTCAACGTCACCAACGGCGTCACCCAGCGCCGCTGGCTGCTGCAGGCCAACCGGCCGCTCGCCGACCTCATCACCGGCGCCATCGGCGACCGCTGGGCGTCGGACCTGGAGGCGCTGAAGGACCTGGAGCCCTTCGCCGAGGATGCCGAGTTCCGCCACCGCTTCGCCGCCATCAAGCGGGCCAACAAGCAGCGGCTGGCGGCCATGGTGCAGGACCGCTGCGGCGTCACCTTCGGCCCCGACATGATGTTCGACACCCAGGTGAAGCGCATCCACGAGTACAAGCGCCAGCTGCTGAACGTGCTGCACGTCATCACGCTGTACAACGAGATGCGCGCCGGCCGCGGCGGCGACCGCCAGCCGCGCGCCGTGGTGTTCGGCGGCAAGTCGGCGCCGGGCTACTTCACCGCCAAGCTGATCATCCGCCTCATCAACGACGTCGGCGCCGTGATCAACCACGACCGGAGCATCGGCGGCCGCCTGCGCGTCGCCTTCATCCCCAACTACAACGTCTCGGCGGCGGAGATCATCATTCCCGGCACCGACCTGTCGGAGCAGATCTCCACCGCCGGCACCGAGGCGTCGGGCACCGGCAACATGAAGTTCGCCCTCAACGGCGCGCTGACCATCGGCACCCTGGACGGCGCCAACATCGAGATCAAGAACGCCGTCGGCGACGACAACATCTTCATCTTCGGCAAGACGGCCGAGGAAGTGGGCGACATGCGGGCCCGCGGCTATCACCCGCGCGAGTACTACGACCTGAACGAGTCCCTGCGCGAAGCCATCGACATGATCGCCAGCGGCTTCTTCAACGCCGACGATCCCGGCCGCTATCTGCCCATTCGCGATGCCCTGCTTTCGGGCGGCGACCACTTCTTCCTGCTGGCCGACTACCAGGACTATGTCGACACCCAGCGGCGGGTGGAGGAAGCCTATCGCGACGAAGCGGTGTGGGTGCGCAAGGCCATCCTCAACGTCGCCAACATGGGCATGTTCTCGTCCGACCGGGCGATCCATTCCTACGCCCGCGACATCTGGAACGTGACGCCGCTGCCGCGCTGAGGCTGGCCGGCGGCGCGCCGTGGAAGTGGATGATGGCGGGTCCGTCACAGGCGGACCCGCCATTTTCACAGAGAAATGCCCAACCTTGCGGCGCCCTCCCCCGTCTTTACAGGACAACCACGTTCTGAAGACCAAGGGAGACCATTGCATGCGCATCACCGCAACCGCCCTCGCCGCCGCCCTCATCGCCGCCGTGCCGATGTCGGCCGCGATGGCGCAGAGCGCCAGCCCGCAGGCCCAGACGCCCGAGGCGCCGGCGGTGCCGGGCGCGCCGGGGCAGACGGCCGATTTCAGCGAAACCCAGCTGAAGTCCTTCGCCGCCGCCGTCCAGGGCATCCAGGAGGTGGCCAACGAGTACGCCCCGCGCCTGCGCGAAGCCACCGAACCGCAGCAGCTGGCCGACCTGCAGGAAGAAGCCGAGGGAAAGATGCTGGAGGCCGTGCAGGACGAGGGCTTGTCGGTTGACGAGTACAACGCCATCGCCCTGACCGCCCAGTCCGACCCGCAGGTGGCGGAAACCATCCGCGGCTACATCGTGGAAGACAGCCAGAGCCAGGCGCAGTAACGGCGCACGGGCTTCCCCTGCCAGCTGGCAAAGGGCCGGAGGAGACGCTCCTCCGGCCCTTTATGCGTCGGCCGCTCGACCATCTTGCGCGCTACGGGCCCGGACGACATACTGCCGCCGGTTGCATGGCGTCGGGGGATGCCGGCGGCCGATGGGACGGCAGCAGGGGACCAGGGGGCGGATGGGGGCGTTCACGCGGGAGTGGAAGGGGGCGTTGCTCGACTCCCCCAACATGAAGGTGAAGTCGGCGGAGGTGAAGCGGGTGCGCAAGGCGCTGGACGAGGGCGCCGCCATCGTCGCCGACGTCGACAAGCTGGTCGCCCGCTACAAGGACACGCCGACCGAGGCCATGGTCAAGAAGCTGGAGGATCTGGCCGCCCGCTTCTCCAAGCTCGCCGCCGGCATGTCGGCGCTGGAGCGGGCCGCCAGCGTCTCCGCCATATC
The DNA here is from genome assembly GCF_039523075.1 of Caenispirillum bisanense. Classification (NCBI taxonomy): domain Bacteria; kingdom Pseudomonadati; phylum Pseudomonadota; class Alphaproteobacteria; order Rhodospirillales; family Novispirillaceae; genus Caenispirillum; species Caenispirillum bisanense. Next base: position 9,954 of record NZ_BAAAEP010000055.1, on the reverse strand, counting down.
GGAAACCGGGCTGGCGCGGCTGGACAAGATGATCTCCGCCATGGCCGGCGTCTGGGTACAGGAATGGCGGCCGGTGCCCGGCGGCACCGTGTTCAAGGCCGCCGGGCCGTGGACGCGGGAGTGGCAGGACGCCAAGAAGACCTTCGAGGCCAAGACCAACCGCAAGAAGCCCAGCCGCACCATCCTCGGCGCCTTCCGCATGTCGTCGGGCATCGAGAAGGCGCTGAGCACCTGCGAGGTGCTGGCCCTCAAGCACGCCGACGCCCCCGACGAGAAGACATCGGCCAAGCTGAAGACCGCCCGCGCCGACATGCGGCGGGCGGCGTCAGGCTACGTAAGCGTATTGAAGAAGGCGAAGTCGGGCGATGCCGGTGCCGATCCGGCTTACCTGGAACAGCTGGACGTGCTGGCCAAGGAGCTGGAGCGCATCGCCGACAGCCTCGACACCGCCTGCGACGCGGCGGAGGACAAATGGCAGGTGGCGCCCTATGACCTGAAACGCTGCGCCACCGCCTTCGCCGCCGCCACTGCGGCGGTGGACGGCGCCCAGGCCAAGCTCAAGCAGGCCATCAAGGGCAGCGGCAGCATCGACGCCAAGACCTTCCAGAAGGCCCTGACCGACCCCGCCAAGGCCGCCGCCACCGCCCTGCAGGCGCTGCAGAAGCTGGCGGTCGCCGGCGAAGGGCCGCGCGCGGTGCTGGCCCTGCCGACGCAGCAGGTGCAGGTCTACGCCCGCCTCGCCCACCGCGACATCGCGAAAGGCAAGGCGAGCGACGACCCGGTGCGGTCGCTGCTGCAGGAGGCTGAGAGCTTCTTCGGCCTGCTCGACCGCGCCCTCGACAAGGCCCTGCGCGAGTGGCAGGGGTCGCTGGCGAAGGTGGGGCGGCGCGGCTATTGAACCGACGCCTCAGCCGAAGCTGCCCTCGCGGTCGGTGCGGGCGTAGAGGCGGTCGATGATCCGGTCGAAGGCGGGATCGAGGCTGCGCGGGAAGTCGGTGCGCCGGCGCGTGTCCTCCCGCCCGACGCCGTTCTCCCGCCACGCCCGACCGCCGGAGATGACGTTCTGCATGAAGCCCTGCAGGTTGTCGCAGGCCTTGGCGAACCGGGCCTCGGCGGTCTCCCGCGCCTCGAACTCCTCCCACAGCGCCCGCAGGCGGCCGCCGATGTCGGGCGGCAGCAGGCCGAAGATGTGGTCGGCGGCGCGCTGCTCGCGCTCCGCCTGACCGTCCAGGGCGGCATCGTCGTAGGCGTAGGTGTCGCCGGCCTCGATCTCCACCAGATCGTGGACGAGGATCATCTGCAGCGCCCGACCCAGGTCCACCGAGGCGGGATCGTCCAGCTCACCGTGCAGCACCATGGCCACCAGCGCCATGTGCCAGCAGTGCTCGGCATCGTTCTCGCGCCGGGCGCCGCCGGTGAGGTAGCCGCGCCGCTCCACGAACTTGAAGCGGTCGGCGAACTCCAGGAACTCCAGCACCTGCTGCAGGCGGTCGGGGGCCGCGGCCGGCATCAGGCGTGTTCCTTGGTCTTGTGGAACTGCACCGCGGGGAAGTCTTCCTTGGCGCGATCCAGGTGCCAGGCGTTGCGGGCCAGGAACACCACGTCGCCGTCGTGATCCTCGGCCAGGGCCTGGTTGTTGGCGTCCTGGAACTTCTTGAACTGCACCGCGTCGTCGCAGGTGACCCAGCGGGCGGTATAGAGGGTGGTCGCCTCGAACCGCACCGGCACGTCGTATTCGGTGCGGATGCGGTCGGCCAGCACTTCGAACTGCAGGGCGCCGACGACGCCGACGATGAAGTCGGAGCCGAAGCGCGGCTTGAACACCCGCGCCGCCCCTTCCTCCGCCAGCTGCTCCAGGGCGCGGCCCAGGTGCTTGGCCTTCAGCGGGTCTTCCGGGCGCACCTTCTGCAGCAGTTCCGGCGCGAACGACGGGATGCCGGTGAAGCGCAGGTCCTCGCCCTCGGTCAGGGCGTCGCCGATGCGCAGGTTGCCGTGGTTGGGCACGCCGATGATGTCGCCGGCGAAGGCCTCTTCCGCCAGCTCGCGGTCCTGGGCCAGGAACATGACCGGGTTGTGCATGTTCACCAGCTTGCCGGAGCGCACGTGCTTCAGCTTCATGCCGCGCTTGAAGTGGCCCGAGCACAGGCGCATGAAGGCGATGCGGTCGCGGTGCTTGGGATCCATGTTGGCCTGGATCTTGAACACGAAGCCGGCCACCTTGTCTTCCAGCGGGTCGATGACGCGGTCGACCGTCGGCTGCGGCCGCGGCGACGGCGCCACCTCGCCCAGGGCCTGCAGCATCTCGCGCACACCGAAGTTGTTGACGGCGGAGCCGAAGAACACCGGCGTCAGATGGCCGGCGCGATAGGCTTCCTCGTCGAACGGCGGGCACAGGCCGCGCGCCATCTCCACTTCCTCGCGCAGCTTGGAGACCGCCCATTCCGGCAGGATGCGGTCGAGCTTGGGGTCGTCGAGGCCGGAACAGCTTTCGCCCTCGTCCGGCATCTCGCCCTTGCTGCGGGCCATCAGCACCAGCCGGTCCTTGATGAGGTCGTAGACGCCGAGGAAGTTCTTGCCCATGCCGATGGGCCAGCTGCCGGGAGTGACGTCCAGCGCCAGGGTCTGCTCGATCTCGTCCAGCAGTTCGAAGGGGTCGCGCGTCTCGCGGTCCATCTTGTTGATGAACGTCATGATCGGCACGTCGCGCAGGCGGCAGACCTCGAACAGCTTGCGGGTCTGTTCCTCGATGCCCTTGGCGGCGTCGATGACCATGACTGCGCTGTCCACCGCCGTCAGCACCCGGTAGGTGTCTTCCGAGAAGTCCTCGTGGCCCGGGGTGTCGAGCAGGTTGAAGGTGCGGTCCATGTAGTCGAAGGTCATGACCGACGAGGCGACCGAAATGCCGCGCTCGCGCTCCACCTTCATCCAGTCGGAGCGGGCGCGCCGCTGCTCGCCGCGCGCCTTGACCGCGCCGGCCAGCTGGATGGCGCCGCCGAACAGCAGCAGCTTTTCCGTCAGGGTGGTCTTGCCGGCGTCGGGGTGCGAGATGATGGCGAACGTCCGCCGCCGGGCGACGTCGCTGTCCAGTCTGTCGGGCATGGGGTCGTGAACCTGGAACCGCTGGTGTATCCGTTGCCGCCGTGCGTAGCAGATGCGCGCCCGCGGCACAAGCCGGGCGGCCGGCGGCCGCCCGCACCAACATGGGGAGGCCGCGCCCGCCGCGACAGGGGCGGCGGCCCGGCCGGCACCCATCCCGGCGCCCGCACCGGGCGCCGTCGACCGCGGCCGCCGCCTACTGGGTGGCGACCAGCGACGCCTTCAGTTCCGCCAGATGGCCGTACAGGCATTCCACATGCTCGCGGTTCATGCCGGCCATCAGGTCGGCCAGCCAGTCCGCGTGGCTGGGCGCCACCTGTTCGAACACCATGCGGCCGCGCGGCGTCATGCGCACCACCAGCGCCCGCCGGTCGGTGGGGCTCACCTGGCGCTCCAGCAGGCCGTCGCGCACCAGGCGGTCGACCAGGGCGGTGACGTTGCCGTTGGTGACCATCAGCCGGCGCGACAGTTCCCCCATCACCAGGCTGCCGCCTTCGGCGCGGTCGAGCGCCGCCAGCAGGTCGAACTGCGGCAGCGTGATGCCCACCTCGTCGCGCAGGCGGGTGCGGATCTCCTTCTCGATGAGATTGCAGCATGCCAGCAGGCGCAGCCAAGTGCGCAACTCCAGCCGGTCGTCTTGCGACGCCACTGTTTCACAATCGACCATGTGTACCCCTTCCCGTACTCCCACCCCCGACATTATACGACCCGTACTGGCTGTAAACAGGTTGCTGAGGGCGTGCCGCAGGTCGACAGTCGTCGGCATGCCTTGGGGTCGCACAACAAACCCCGCGAGCCGTAGGGATAAAGGGGCTACCCCTAAGGATATACTCGTTTTCTAGCCGCAGAACGGCGGCGGGCTATTTTCTTTCACTAATGAATACTGCAGGAGACGATGGTTTTGATGCTGCTGCAGCGCAACAGTCGAAGGGCGTGCGACTCGGGTCGGGTGCTGCGGCGCAACGGCCCGCTCGGTGGCCGCAAGGGGGGTTCCGCAGCGGCGCGAAATGCGCCAAAGTGCCGCCGCCCGGCCCGCAGGCCGGGACCGGCCCTGCCGGCTTCTACGCACCTGCCAGAGGACGCCCCCCGATGACCCTGCCGATGCGGTCGCAGCCCTTCGATACCCGTGACTTCCGCCGTGCGCTCGGCCAGTTTGCGACGGGGGTGTGCATCGTGACGGCGCGCGATCAGGCCGGCCATCCCACCGGCCTGACGGTCAATTCCTTCGCGTCCGTGTCGCTGGAGCCGCCGCTGGTGCTGTGGAGCCTGGCCCGCAGTTCGTCGGTGTTCGCCGCCTTCGATGCGGCGCCGCACTTCGCGGTCAACGTCCTGGCCGCCGACCAGCTGGACCTGTCCAACCGCTTCGCCTCGCCGGGGGAGCGGTTCACCGGGCTGGAGTGGGAGGAAGGGCATCACGGCCTGCCGCTGCTGCGCGGCTGCCTCGCCAACTTCGAATGCACCGTCGCGGCCCGTCATGAGGGCGGCGACCACATCATCTTCATCGGCGAGGTCGCCCGCTACGACGCCCGCCCCGGCGAGCCGCTGCTGTACTCCGGCGGCCGCTATGCCCTGGCGACGCCGCACGACGGGCTGTAAGCCCGCCGCCGGCCCTACAGCCAGAAGATCAGCACCAGGATCTGCGGCACCAGGATGCGCAGGAACATCACCAGCGGATAGACCGTCGCATAGGCCAGCGACGGCGCTTCCGACGGCCGCAGGGCGTTGGCGAAGGCCAGCGCCGGCGGGTCGGTCATGCCGCCGGCCAGCAGCCCGCACAGGGTCAGGTAGTTCATCTTCAGCACCAGCCGCGCCGCGAAGCCGACGATCAGCAGCGGCACGATGGTGATGAGCGCCCCCCACGCCAGCCACTTGAGGCCGTCGCCCTCGGTCAGCAGGGCGACGAAGCTCTCGCCCGCCTTCAGCCCGACGATGCCGAGGAACAGCACGATGCCGATCTCGCGCAGGGCGTGGTTGGCGCTCGGCGGCATGAACCACACGAAGGGGCCGATGTGGCCGATGCGGGCCAGCACGATGGCGGCGATCAGCGGCCCGCCCGCCAGCCCCAGCTTCACCGGCGCCGGCATGCCGGGAAAGGCGATGGGGATGGAGCCCAGCAGCACGCCCAGGGCGATGCCCAGGAAGATGGGCAGGATCTGTGCCTGCTGCAGCGCCTGGGCGCGGTTGCCGAGCACCCCGGCGGCGGCGGCGATGTTGTCCGGCTGGCCGATGACGGTGCAGATGTCGCCGAACTGCAGGCGCAGGCCGGGGCTCGGCGTCAGTTCCACGCCGGCGCGGTTGATGCGGCTGATGACCACGTCGTGGCGGTGCAGCAGGTCCAGCGATCCGATGGCATGGCCGAGGACGCGGTCGTTGGTGACCACCAGCCGTTCCCACTTCACCTGCGACGGCAGCGCCTTGAGGTCCGCCTCCGCCCGCCGGCCGAGGATGCGCACCATGTCGCGCAGCTGGCGCGGCGGGCCGACCAGCAGCAGCACGTCGCCCACCCGCACCGGCGTTTCCGGGTGCGCCACCTGCACGGCGCCGTCGCGCATCATGCGGCTGACGATGACGTGCATCGCCTCCACCCCCGGCAGCTCGCCAAGCGGCACGTTCTCCAGGTTGGGGTTGGTGATCTCGACGTTGATCGTGTCCAGCGCCTGATGTTCGGCGGCGCGGGCGGTGTCGAAGGCGGCCTGCTCCTGGTCCACCTTCACCCGCAGCACGGCGCGCACCAGCACCATGGTCAGCAGGATGCCGGCAATGCCGAAGGGATAGGCGACGGCATAGCCGAGGCCGGGCACCGCCAGCACCTCCGGCCCGGCGCCGACGGTGCCCAGCATCTGGGTGGCCGCCCCCAGCGACGGCGTGTTGGTGGTCGCACCCGCCAGCAGCCCGAGCGTCACCGGCAGCGGCGCCCCGAAGCCGACATGGATGGCCGCCGCGACGATGGCCGACAGCACCACCAGCCCCGCCGCCATGCCGTTCAGCGCCAGGCCGGATCGCTTCAGCGCCGCGAAGAAGCCGGGGCCGACCTGGATGCCGATGGTGTAGACGAACAGGATCAGCCCGAACTCGCGCAGGAAATGTGCCACCTCCGGGTCGACGCGCAGGCCCATGTGGCCCCAGAAGATGCCGGCGAACAGCACCCCGCCGATGCCCAGCGACACGGTGCCGAGGCGGGCCCGGCCGAGCAGCAGCCCGGTGACGGCCACCAGGCACAGCACCACCAGCCCGTTGGCGACGGGATCGAGGCCGGCAAGCAGACTGGCAGAATCCATGGGCGGGAAGGCTCCTCATGGGCGCGGCGGCGGCAGGGGCAGCGGCGGGCGCTGCAATGCGGTAACGCTACCCCCTCGCCCGGCGGCCGGCAACGGGAGGAATTGTGACGCCTGAACGCCTGAACGCGAAAACGGCGCCCGCGTTTCCGGGCGCCGCTTTCACAGGGTGTGTGCTGCTGCTGTTCTGGAAGGCCGGCGGAGGGCCGCCGGCGCCGGGCTTATTCGCCGCGGCTGCCGAACAGGCCACCGGTCGGCCGCATGCGCGACAGCGACGCGAACGGCGTCAGGCCGGCGAAAGCGGCGGTGGCGCGGTGGCCGCCGTCGGTCGGGGTGGCGCGGCGCGGCTCGCGCTCGCGGTCGACGGTCTTCCAGAAGTCTTCGAGATCGTGCGGACCCAACATAGGCTCAATCCCCTCGTCTGGTCTTGTTTTGCATCTGTCCGTGGCGGCGTGCCATCCGCTCTCAAGGAAGCAACGCCGTCGGGCGGGCCTTGTTGCACCGCAGCATCCAATGCGGTAAGGCCTCTGGTTGACCTCTTTACACACTAAGGAAACATTTTTGTCAAATGACATCGGATAAAGAAAGATAGTTGCGCTTGCGGAGCACGCGCAAGCGTCACCATCGCCCTGCGGGGAATGGCCTCAGGCCTGCGGGGCGTCGGGGACCGGGATCACCAGGGCCGGACGGCGGCGCAGCGAAAGGTCGAGGAAGGGCCGGAAGCCGGACAGCATCAGCTGCAGCCGCCCGGCCGACAGGTAGGTGGCGCTGCCCACCACCCGCGCCCCCAGCGCCGCATGGGACCGCAGCGAGGCGACGTTGAAGGCGCTGATCCGACTCGCCGACCATGCCACTCCGCGCTCGCGCAGGAAGGCGTTGGCGGTGTCCCACAGGCGGCCGAAGGTGAAGCCGCTGCGGTGGTCGGGGTGGACCCAGACGTCGAAGTCCCACGACGCCAGCGCCGCCGGCCGCCGCACGAAGCGGCAGCGCACGTCGTCCTCGTCATAGGGGCCGAGCACCAGCCACAGGCAGCCGACGATGCGGTCGTCGATGAAGGCGCCGAAGCAGATGGCGCCCTGCCCGAAGCGGAAATCCAGCACTGCCTGGGTCAGCGGCAGGTCGAGCAGGCAGGGCTCGCCCGCCGCCACCGGCCGCACCACGATGGCGCGGCCGCGGTGGGGCTTCAGCAGCGGCGCCGCCGGCACCGGCTGCAACACGAACAGGTAGCGCTTGAGCGACAGCGGCAGCCGCAGCCGCAGGAAGGCGCGGTGCAGCCAGTAGAGCACGGCGGTGCCGCCGCCCAGTTCCTCCACCGTCGCCCACAGCCGCCGCCGCAGGCTCGGGCGCGGGGCAGAGGCGGCGGCCGTCACGGCGCCGCCCCTGCCGCCAGCCGCGGCTGCGGCGGCACATGGCGCCGGCCGACGGGCCGCCGGCGGCTGTCGAGCCAGCGGCTGAGCACCACCAGATCCCACGCCACGCCGAGGCCCCGGCCCGCCCCGCTGCCGGCGTGGCGCAGGGCGGCCAGTTCCGACTCCAGGAAGTCGCGGCGGAACAGCCCGGCCTCGCGCAGGTCGGCGATGGCGTCGCAGGCCATGGCGCGCAGGGGCGGATGGTCGGTCAGGAACTGCAGGTACGGCAGGCCGAAGCCGTGCTTGGTCTTGGTCAGGATGGCGTCGGGCAGGAAGCCGCGGAAGGCATCCTTGTAGAAGGCGCGCAGGCGGCCGTCGCGGCACAGCCACTGCGGCGGCACCCGGCCGGAGAAGGCGGCCAGATCGTCGTCGAGCATGGGGTAGCGCACCCGCACCCCGGCCAGCTCGCACATGCGGCTGACCTTGCGCAGGTCGCTGTCGGCCAGGGTCAGCCGCAGGTCGAGCCACAGGTGGCGGTGCAGCGGGTGGTCGGAGCCGGCATCGGCCCAGATGTCCTCCACCAGCCGGCGCGGTGCCTCCACATCCACCGCCGCCACCACTTCGGGCGCCAGCATGGCGGCGGCCGGCAGGCGGCGGAACACGTTGTCGCCGGTCACCCGCACCGGCGCCGGCTGGCGCGCCTTGCGGACGTAGCGGGCGACCTTGCGGGTGGGCGGGAAGCGGCCTTCGGGCGACAGCCGCAGGGCCACCGGCTCGATCAGCAGGCGGCGCACGGCGGCGGGGATGCGGCCGTAGTGCTGGAACACCTCGTCATCGACATAGCGGGCGTTGCCGGCGAACAGCTCGTCGCCGCCGTCGCCGGCCAGCATGCAGTCGATGCCGCTGTCGCGGGCATGGCGGGCGCACAGATAGGCCGGCACGGCGGAGGAATTGCCGAACGGCTCGTCATAGGCGGTGGCGATGGCCTCGAAGGCGTCCTCCACCTCGGACGGGGTGACCGTCAGCAGGGCGTGATCCATGCCGAAATGCTCGGCGGCGAGGCGGGCGTAGGGGCTTTCGTCGTAGCGTGCCGCCTCGAAGGCGATGGTGTGGGCGCGGGCGGGATGGTCGACGGCGCGGGCGAACAGCCCCGCCACCGTGCTTGAATCGAGCCCGCCGCTGAGGAAGGCCGCCACCTTGCGGGTGTCCTCGCCCTCCAGGCTGCGGCGCACGGCGATGTCGAGCCGGCGGCGCAGTTCGTCCCGCATCGCCGCCTCGTCGGCATCGTCCTGCGGGCGGTAATCGAGCCGCCACCAGCGCCGCCGCGACAGGCTGCCGCCGTCCATCACCAGGCACTCGCCGGGCACCAGCTTGGCGATGCCCTGCCAGATGGTCTGCGGCGCCGGCACCCGGTCGACGAAGTAGAAGTAGTCGTGCAGCGCCTGCGGGCACAGCGGCGCCGCCACCAGCGGATGCGCCCGCACCGCATCGGCGGTGGAGCCGAACACCACGCCGCCGGCCACCTCGGCATAGCACAGGCCATGGATGCCGAAGCGGTCGACGCTGACCAGCAGGCGCCGCCGCGCCGGCTCCATCACCGCCACCGAAACGGCGCCGCCCAGGTGGTCGAGCAGCCCCGGCCCGAACCGCCGCCACGCATCCAGCAGCGCCGCCGCGTGGCCTTCCGACCGCGCCCTCGCCGCCAGCGCCGGGTCGGTCCAGCGCGGATAGAGGCCGAAGCCGGCCAGCACGCCGCCCGCCTCGGCGAGGGTGCTGGCCGCCTGCGCCGTGCGGGCGCCGAGCCCGGCCGGCGGCAGGCCGACGCAGCCGGTCACCCCGTGGGGCGGGGCCGGCAGGGCTTCGGTCATGGCATGGATGACGCCCGCCGCCTCGGCGCCGGTATCGATGGCCAGCCAGCCGCACACACCGCTCATGACACTCTCCCCAGTCCCTGCAGCCACTCGGCGGTCCAGGCATGAACCTGCGCCCGCCACGCCGGGCTGCTGTAGGTATGGTTGGCCTCCGGCAGCCGGCGCACGCGGATGCGCCCGGCGGCCTGGGCCCGCTTCAACGGGCCGCGCACCAGCACGGCTTCCTCGAACTCGCGCGCCGTCAGGTCGCGGCCGCTCAGCATCAGGCACACGGGAACGCCAAGCGCCCCCAGCGCCGCCGACAGGCGGTCGGGCAGCGGCGCGGTCGCTGCCGCGCCGCCGGAGCCGGCGGCGCCCCCCGCC
>NZ_BAAAEP010000054.1:0-30430 GCF_039523075.1 Caenispirillum bisanense | reverse complement strand
GGCGCCCGCCGCCCCGCCCGGCGGCGGCGGCACCTGGCCGAGCCGCCGCTTGGTGTCGATGAGCGCCCGCAGGTGGGCGGCGATGACGGTCGGGTCGTCGGCGATGAGGCCGAGGTCGCCGGCGCGGATGATGTCCGCCGCCTCGCCGGTGGTCAGGCCGACGGACAGGATGGGCCGGCGGCAGCCGATGTATTCGAACAGCTTGCCGGCCAGCACGGCGTTCTCGCGCGGGTCGTTCCAGCGCAGCAGCAGCAGCACGTCGGCGGCCCGCTGCAGCGGCATCAGCTCCGCCCGCCGCACCGGCGGCAGCACCTCCACCAGCGGCGGCGTCAGGCCGTGTTCGGCCATGTGGGCCTGCACCAGATCGGGCTCGCTGCCGTAGAAGCGGATGCGGACGTCCTCGGGCCCGAGGCCCAGCTGCCGCACCGCCGCGAACAGGGGGCGCGGGTCGCGCTTGTGGCCGTAGAGCACGCCGGCATAGACGATGGTGAGCGGCCCGTCCGCCGGGGGCGGCGGGGCCGGGGTGTCGGCGGCGTCGTCCTCGAAACCGTTGCGCACCAGCCGCACCGGCTTGCCCGACCATTCCACCGCCAGCGCCGCGCGCCAGCCTTCGGTCACCGTCACCAGCCCCGCCGCCGTTGCCAGCGCCGCCCGCTCCGCCGCCCGGTCGAGCAGGCGGACGAGGCCGCGTCCGTCGTAGTAGGGGTGGCCGGTCCACAGGTCGCGCAGGTCGGCCACCCACGGAATGCCGTGGCGGCGATGGATGCGGCGGGCCAGCAGCAGGCCGGAATGGGGCGGCACGCTGGCGATCATCACGTCCGGCCGCCAGTCCGCCATCAGGCGGTCGGCGGCGGCCTCGGCGTGCGGCAGCCAGCCGATGCGCTGGTCGGGCCAGCCGGCCACGGCGGCGGCGGTGCGCAGCGGCCGGGCGAGGCGGGCGAGGGCGGCGCCATCCAGCGGCGCCAGATCGCGCAGCAGGCCGCGCGCCGGCAGCGGCGGATCGACCTCGGCGAAGGTCACGTCCCCGGCCGCCAGTCCGTGGTCGAGCACCGGCGGGAAGTCCGGGTTGCGGGCGCCGAGCACCTTCACCCCATGGCCGCGGTCGCGCAGGAACCGCGCCAGCGCCGGCGCCCGCGTGGCGGCCAGCGGCGCATGCGGCGGGAAGAAGCCGGTGACCAGCAGCACCTTCATCGCGCCAGGCTCCCGGCCGGGCCGGAGGGTCTGCCGGCGGCTGCCTTGGCCTCCGCCTCCGCCCGTGCCGCGGCGGCGCGGCGGGCGAGCGGGGCCGGCACGCGGTTGATCTCCGGCGCGATCACCACCCGGATCAGCACCAGCAGGATGAGGATGTGATAGTAGAGGTCGAAGTTGGACAGGTTGAGGAACGCCCCGCCGGCGGCATAGCCGACCAGGCTGACCTGCACCATGGAGGCAAGGTCGTGCGCCCAGGCCAGATGCGGGATGCCGCGCGTCTGGTTGGCGATGCGCTGGGCGGTGATCAGCCCCGCCAGGCCGATGGTGAGGAACAGGATCAGCCCGGGCCAGCCGTGTTCGCCCAGCGTCTCGAAATAGATGCTGTGGAACGACCGCACCTTGAAGGCATCAGGCACCAGCTGCATGAACAGGGCGTCGTTGTAGTTGGGGGCGAAGCCGCCGCCCACCAGCGGCCGCATCTCGGCCAGCCGCCAGGCATAGGTCCAGGCGTCGAAGCGGCCCTGCACCGATGGATCGTCGGCATAGCTCTCGATGCTCTGCATGCGGGCGAACCACTGTTCCGGCATCATGAACAGGATCACGCCCACCAGCACCACCCCCAGGCCGAACACCGGCACCTTGTGGCGCGATTTCAGGAACAGCCAGAACAGGCAGGCGAAGCCGGCCAGCAGCGCCCCGCGCGAGTACGATCCGATGATGGCGACGGCGATGAACACCATCGAGAGCAGCAGGCCGTGGCGAATCCATTTGTCCGCCGTGTGCTGGTGCAGGTAGCGCACCAGCGGCAGCAGCATGATCAGCGCCAGGGCCAGCTGGTTGTTGTCGCGGATGACCGAGGCCGGCGGCCCCCAGACGCGGTGCTCGCCGCCGGTGATGACGGTGAAGATGCCGCCCTTGACGCCGTAGAAGCCGATGCCGAGCACGATGACCCACACCAGCGCATGGATGCGCTCCCGCGATGCCATCAGCGGGATGGTGAGGAAGGTCATCAGCATGATCTTGAAGAACTCGATGTACTTGGCCTTGGCCGCCACCGGCGCCACCGCGAAGAAGGTGGTCAGCGTGGCATAGCCGATGAACACCAGCAGCAGCACGGTGATCGGCTGCACCGGAATGCCCTTGCGCCCCGGCTGCAGGACGAAGCCGAGCAGCGTCGCCAGGGCGATCACCATGGCGAAGGGCAGGCTGCTGGTATAGGTCCAGCCCAGCTGGTGGGGGTTCATGTAGGAGACCACCGACCAGCCGAGAATGCCGAGGAACGGCCAGCGCAGAATGGCCGGCACCAGGGCCATGAAATACAGAATGATGACGATGTCGCGCATGAGTATTCCCAAGGTCCTGGCCAAGGCAACCGGCGCCTGCGGGCACCGCAGACGATGGCACGCAGGGCCGGGGATTAGGAGTCACCCGTCGGGTTTAGTTCGCGTGGGACCGTGGGCTAGGCCGCGCGAGATGATGTGACGCGGCGGTCCAATTGGTATCCATGGACGGGCCTGAGAGAGGCTGCGGACCATCCGCGCCGTCTGGAGGATGCCCTTGGAAACCGGACTCCTGCTGCTGGCGCTTGGCGCCACCGTCTACGTCATGCACTGGCTGGTGACCAATGACGGCGTGCCGCGCATTGCCGACCAGACCGGCCTGACCCGCATGAAGCCGCCGCCGGGCGAGCAGCCGTCGGAACCGACCGCCGACGCCACCCTGGCCGGCGGCCTTCGCCGTGCGGCGGCCGCCCGCCGCGATGCGGCCGAGCGGCGCCGTGACGATGCCGCCTCCCGCTGACCCCTGATCCCGACCGATCCCATCCGCCGCCCGCCCGCGCCGGACCCGTGCCATTCATCCGGAGACATCGCATGTACGACCGCCTGTCCGAGTTGATCCTGTCCTCGGCGATGCGCGATCCGCTGGGGACGGCCCTGCGCTGCGACGGCGAGAGCCTGACCTACGGCGACCTCGCCCAGGCGGTGGAGGCCTTCGCCCGCGGCCTGGTGGCCGGCGGCCTGCACCGGCGCGAGCGCGTCGCCGTCTACCTCGACAAACGGTTCGAGACGGTGGTGTCGTGCTTCGGCGCCGCCCATGCCGGCGGCGTCTTCGTGCCGGTCAACCCGGTGCTGAAGGGCCGTCAGGTCGGCCACATCCTGGCCGACTGCAATGTCCGCGTGCTGGTGACCTCGGCGGCGCGGCTGGAGGCGCTGGCCGCCGTGCTGCCCGACTGCCCGGACCTGCGCGCCGTGGTGCTGGTCGATGCCCTGCCGCCGGCGCCGCCGGCCCTGCACGGGGTGGAGCTGCTGCGGTGGACCGATGTCATGGCCGCCGGCGCCGGCGCTCTGCGGCTGCCCCACCGCACCATCGACAGCGACATGGCGGCGATCCTCTACACCTCCGGCTCCACCGGCCTGCCGAAGGGCGTGGTGCTCAGCCACCGCAACCTGCTGGCCGGGGCCTTCAGCGTGTCGGAGTACCTGGGCAACGTGGCCGAGGACCGCATCCTGTCGCTGCTGCCGCTCAGCTTCGATGCCGGCTTCAGCCAGCTGACCACCGCCTTCGCCGTCGGCGCCCGGGTGGTGCTGATGAACTACCTGCTGCCGCGCGACGCGGTGCGGGCGGTGGCGGAGGAAGGCATCACCGGCATCACCGGCATCCCGCCGCTGTGGGTGCAGCTGGCGCAATGCCGCTGGTCCGACGATGCCACCCGCAGCCTGCGCTACATCGCCAACACCGGCGGGCGGATGCCGCGCAGCGTGCTCGACCGCCTGCGCGCCCTGCTGCCCTACACCCAGGCTTACCTGATGTACGGCCTGACGGAAGCCTTCCGGTCCACCTATCTGCCGCCGGCCGAGGTGGACCGCCGCCCCGACAGCATCGGCAAGGCGGTGCCCAATGCCGAGATCATGGTGGTGCGCAAGGACGGCACCCCCTGCGCCCCCGGCGAGCCCGGCGAACTGGTCCACCGCGGCGCCTTCGTGGCGCTCGGCTACTGGAACGACCCGGAGCGCACGGCGGTGCGCTTCCGCCCGGCGCCGGGACAGGAAGCCGGCATCCCCAATCCGGAAATGGCGGTGTGGTCGGGCGATACGGTGAAGATGGACGCCGACGGCTACCTCTACTTCATCGGCCGCGAGGACGAGATGATCAAGACCTCGGGCTATCGCACCAGCCCGACGGAGATCGAGGAAGTGCTCTACTCCACCGGCCTGGTGGGCGAGGTGGTGGCCATCGGCGTGCCCCATCCCGAGCTTGGCCAGGCGGTGGTGGTGGTGGCGACCGGGCCGGAGGGCGGGGCGCTGGATGGCGACGCGCTGCTCGCCGCCGCCCGCGCCGAGCTGCCGGCCTACATGGTGCCGCGGCGCATCGTCGCCATCGACGCCATGCCGCGCAACGCCAACGGCAAGCCTGACCGCAAGGGCCTGGCGCTCGCCCACCAGGACACCTTCCGCAAAGAGGAGGCGTGACCGTGAATGCTCCCCTCACCAACCCTGAAATCCGCCGCGTCCACGGCTTCCCGGTCAGCGGCGACCAGCTGGTGGTCGGCGGCGTGCCGCTGCGGCGGCTGGCGGCGCGGGTCGGGCGGACGCCCTTCTACGCCTACGACCGCACCCTGATCACCGACCGGGTGGCGCTGCTGCGCGCCCACCTGCCGGCCGGCGTGCACCTGTCCTACGCCTGCAAGGCCAACCCCATGCCGGCGGTGGTCGGCCATCTGGCGCGGCTGGTGGACGGCATGGACGTCGCCTCCGCCGGGGAACTGGCGACGGTGCTGGATGCCGGCGTCGACCCCGACCACATCAGCTTCGCCGGCCCCGGCAAGCGGGCGGAGGAACTGGCGCGGGCGGTGGCGGCGGGGGTGACCGTCAACATCGAAAGCGCCGGCGAGCTGGAAGTGCTGGCGCGCGAGGCGGCGCGGCTCGGCGTCACGCCGCGCGTCGCCGTGCGCGTCAACCCGGACTTCGAGTTGCGCGGCTCCGGCATGCGCATGGGCGGCGGCGCCAAGCAGTTCGGCATCGATGCCGAGGACGTGCCGGCGGTGCTGCGGCGCATCGCCGCCCTGGACGCCTGCTTCGTCGGCTTCCACGTCTTCTGGGGCAGCCAGGCGCTGCGCCCGGCGCTCATCCGCGAGGCGCAGGAGAAAAGCGTCGAGCTGGTGCTGCGCCTGACCGACCACGCCCCGGCGGCGCCGGAACTGGTGAACGTCGGCGGCGGCTTCGGCATCCCCTACCACGACAAGGACGAGCCCCTGCCGCTGGCCGAGGTCGGCGACGGCATGGCGGTGCTGTCCGACCGCCTCGCCGCCGCCCTGCCGGAGGCCCGCCTCGGCATCGAACTGGGCCGCTATCTGGTCGGCGAGGCCGGGGTCTACGTCTGCCGGGTGGTCGACCGCAAGACGTCGCGCGGGCAGGTGTTCCTGGTCACCGACGGCGGCCTGCACCACCATCTGGCGGCCACCGGCAACTTCGGGCAGGTGCTGCGGCGGAACTACCCGGTGGTCGTCGGCTCCCGCATGGCCGCCGCCGACGTGGAGACGCAAAGCGTCGTCGGCTGCCTGTGCACCCCCATCGACCTGCTGGCCGA
Organism: Caenispirillum bisanense; assembly: GCF_039523075.1. Classification (NCBI taxonomy): domain Bacteria; kingdom Pseudomonadati; phylum Pseudomonadota; class Alphaproteobacteria; order Rhodospirillales; family Novispirillaceae; genus Caenispirillum; species Caenispirillum bisanense. The sequence continues at coordinate 24,652 of NZ_BAAAEP010000054.1, read as the reverse complement.
CCGGGTGGAGCTGCCGCGCGCTGAGGTCGGCGATCTGGTGGTGATCTTCCAGTCGGGCGCCTATGGCGCCTCGGCCAGCCCGCACGGCTTCCTCGGGCATGGCGGCCCGGCGGAGGTGCTGGTGTAGCGGCCGCACCTCGCCCCCCTTCTCTCACGGTCGCTGCAAGGCCCGTGTCGGTGGATTTTCCAGCCGGCACGGGCCTTAGACTTTCATCTCAAGTGCTTGCAAAGCAAGGTTTCCGCGCCATCGGGGCAGGGCGCCCGCAGGCGTCCGGCGGGCAGCGGCCAGGGGCCGGGAACAGGTGTCGGGATTCTTGCCAGATACCCCCTGCAAAACCGGAGTAACCCGTTCAAACTCGAATAAAATCAATAACTTAACGACTTGGCACGGGGGCTGCATAGAGAGGGCAGGCGCGTACCCGCCGGAGGCCCCAAGGGGGGCAGGGAGGGGCGCCGAACCGACCCAAGAAAAGGATGGCGACATGCTCAGCAGACTCAAGTACGCGGCCCTGGCGGGCGCTCTGGCGATCTCGGTCGCGGCGGCCGGCGAAGCCAAGGCGGACGTCTACGGCTATGCCTACTCTCAGTTCTCCAACGTCACCCTCAACTATGCCAGCGGCGGGATCGTCAACCTGGCCGACTTCAGCTACCTGTCGTTCACCGACAGCGTCGGCGGTACGGCGTACCTGAGCAACTACGGCACTGTTGCTGCCCCGACCGCTACCGATGATTTTGCGTATGATCGGGGCGTGGTCCTTAATCCGATTGCTGGAAACAGCCTTTCCACGTCCGTGTGCGTGCAGAATGGCGCGGCCTGTGCGGGGGCGCCGAGTGGCTCCGATTTCGCGCGAGCCGAAGGCACCATCAGCGGAGCGCTGGTTACGGGCGTCGGCCGCCCCGCCGGCGTTACCTCCACCGTGCTGGGCGAAGCACGAGTCGACGGCACCACCATTGGCCGCGCCACCAGCACCAATACCACGCAGGGCGGCGTGCAGTTCGAGATGATCATGGGCGGTACCGGCACCGTCGATCTGGAACTGTCGCTCGATTTCTTCATCGACCTGCTGGTCGCGCATGAGATCGACAACGGCATCCAGGACGCCTCGGCCGGTTCGCAGTTCTTCGTGACCATCCTCGGCGGTCCGACCCCGATCGTGCTGGCCCCGGCCGAGCTGAACATCGGCGTCGCCATCTCCGAGCCCTTCACCTCCGCCTCCTTCAGCGACAGCGGCAGCCTGGTGATCCCCATCACCCTGCAGCGCGGCGTGCGCTACAACTTCACCATCAATCACACCGCCACCACGGTGGTGAACCCGGCGGTCGTTCCGGTCCCCGAACCGGCCACCGTCGGCATGCTGGGCGCTGGCCTGGCGATCCTCGGCTTCGGCGCCATCCGCCGTCGCCGTGACGGCAAGGCGTCCTGACGCCGCCGTATCCTCTGTCTCGCACTCTCGACTGGCCGGGGCCCTCGGGCTCCGGCCTTCTTTTTTTGTGCCGCCGGCCGCGCAAGACGTAGTCCGCCCGATAGCTTGCCGGCCGCCGTCCCGCTGCCCACCATGGCCGCCTCTGATCCCGGCAGGAAGGACGACAGGGCATGAAGATCCTGCACGTGCTCGACCACTCGGTGCCGCTGCACAGCGGGTACTCGTTCCGCACCCTCGGCATCCTCCGTCACCAGCGGGCGCTCGGCTGGACCACCAGCCACATCACATCCCCCAAGCACCTGCGCGACAGCCTGCCGCGGGAGATCGTCGAGGGGCTGGAGTTCCACCGCACCCCGCGCCTGCCGGAGCGCGGCCCGGCGGCGCTGCCGGTGATGCGGGAACTGATGCTCATGCGCACGCTCGAACGCCGGCTGGCGGAGGTGGTGGCGCAGGAGCGGCCGGACATCCTGCACGCCCACTCGCCGGCCCTGAACGCGGTGCCGACCTTGCGCGTCGGCCGCCGCTTCGGCCTGCCGGTGGTCTACGAGATCCGCGCCTTCTGGGAGGACGCGGCGGCCAGCCACGGCACCTCGCGCGAAGGCAACTGGCGCTACCGCCTGACGCGGGCGCTGGAAAGCTGGGCGGTGCGGCGGGCCGATGCCGTCACCACCATCGCCCACGGCCTGCGCGACGACCTCATCGCCCGCGGCGTGCCGCACGACAAGATCACCGTCATCCCCAATGCCGTCGACGTCACCGCCTTCCGCAGCGGCGGTCGCCGCGACGCGCGGCTGGAGCAGGAGCTTGGCCTGCGCGGCGCCGTGGTGCTCGGCTTCCTCGGCTCCTTCTACGGCTATGAAGGGCTCGACGTGCTGCTGCGGGCGTTGCCAGCGCTGGCGGCGCGGCGGCCGGAGGTGCGGGTGCTGCTGGTCGGCGGCGGGCCGGAGGATGCCCGCCTGAAGGCCCTGGCGGCCGACCTGGGCGTTGCCGACCGGGTGCTGTTCACCGGCCGGGTGCCGCACGAGCAGGTGCAGGCCTATTACGATCTGGTCGACCTGCTGGTGTTCCCGCGCACCTCCATCCGCCTGACAGAACTGGTGACGCCGCTCAAGCCGCTGGAGGCCATGGCCATGGGCAAGCCGGTGCTGGCGTCGGACGTCGGCGGCCACCGGGAACTGATCCGCGACGGCCAGACCGGCTGGCTGTTCCGCCCCGACGATCCGCAGGCGCTCGCCGACAAGGTGGACGAGGTGCTGACCGCCCGCGCCGGCTGGCGCGAGGTGCTGGACCGCGCCCATGCCTATGTCTCGGGCGAACGCTCGTGGGCGGCGGTGGCGGCGCGCTATCGCGGCGTCTATGAACCGCTGGTCGGCGGCCGCACCGGGCCCGCCGCGGTGCCGCCGCCGCTCGCCCGCGCCAGCGCCTGAGGGGCGGCATGACGGGTCCGTTGTACCGGCCGCTCGACCCCCGTCAGGCCCGCCGCAGCGGCGCCGGCTGGTATGCCGGGCTGCTCGAACGCTCCGCCACCCAGGGCGTGGCGGGGGCCCTGGCGCGGCGGGCGACGGCGGCGGTGCCGGACCTTCATCACGCCACCCTGCGGCCGCGCTTTCCCGCCGGGGCGGTGCCGCAGGGCTGGCACCCGGAGCCGCGCGTCGCCTCCGACCTGCCGGTGCCGGCCTATACGGTGGAGGCGGTCGCCCATCATCCCGACGGCAGCCTGGCCGAGGCGGCTGTGACCCTGCTGCTGCCGGCGCTGACGGCGGGGGAGGAGATCGTCGTTGAGTTCCACCCCCGCGACCGCGCCGCGCCGCAGGACCCGGCGCCCCACTGGCCGCAGCACGACAAGGCGGCGCAGCCGGCGGTGACGGCGACGCCGCTGGTCGGCTACCGCCGTGCCGACCTCACCGCCGAGGCCGCCGCCGACCTGCCGCCGGGGGAATGGCGGCGCATCGACCGCAACCGCCACCGCGACGTGGTGCGGCCGCAGGACGGCGGCTTCGACCCCTACTACTGGTTTCCCGGCAAGACCGACAATCCGGTCGCCAGCACCAACGGCATTCCCTTCGCCTTTTCCAGCGGCGTGCTGCTGCCCGACCGCAACCTCTACGTCTTCACCGGCGGCGGTCATGGCGACTGGCTGGGCAGCGAGGTGGCGGTGTTCGACTACCGCAGCCAGCGTTGGCACCGTACCGAGGACAGCGCCCGCTACGTGGTCGGCAACACCGGCGTGGGGGAGGATCAGGAGCCCGACCTGCTGGACCCGACGGCGCCGGTGGCGGCGCGGCCGCACGGCAAGCGCTACCACTACCCCTGGCCCAACATCTGGGGCCGCCATGCGCCGCTGTCGACGCACACCTACGCCGGCCTGTCCTACGCGCCCGACCGTGGCCGCGTCTATGTGTTCGGGTCGGCCGGCTATCCCGGCGGCTCGGCCAAGCCGGGCGGCATCTGGGTGATCGACACCCGCGACTTCCGCTGGCTGGGGGCGGAGACCATCGCCCACGACGGCAACGGCTTCGACTGCTACAGCGAGTACCTGGGGGACGGCCGGCTGCTGTGCTACACCGGCCAGAACGGCCAGGCCTTCATCGTCGACGTGGCCAAGGGGACCTCTGCCATGGCGGCCGGCGGCAAGGGCCTGCGCGCCACCTATGGCTCGCCCTCGGCGGCGGTGATCGCCGATCCGGGGGCGGCGGAGGGGCGGGCGTTCCTCACCTGGGCGTCGGGCAAGAGCCGCCAGCTGGTGGTGGCGCGGCGGGTGGATGCCGGCGGCATGGGAGCCTTCGAGCCGGTGGACGGCGGGGTGCCGCTGCCGGAGGGGGTGGATACCGCCGCCTCCTGGCTCGCCCTCGGCGACCATTTTGCCGGCAGCCGGACCCTGGCGGTCTACCAGCCGAACAAGGGCCTCTACGCCCTCGACACCGCCACCTGGCGCTGGCGCGGCCCCTTCGACCAGCCGCAGACCGGGCCGGAGAAGCTGCCGCTCAACAAGCGGGTGTGGAAGGGCTTCGGCTACCTGCCGGACTATGACTGCTTCACCGTCGTGCGGCACGACAGCGTGTGGATCTGCAAGCGGCCGCCGGAGCTGCAATAGCCGCCCCGGCGGCGGGGCGCGGGCCGGAGCCTCAGGCGAGGTGACGGCGCAGGGAGTCCACCACCCGCCCGGCGGTGCGGCCGTCCCACAGGGCCGGCGGCGCCTCGGTGCGGCGGCCGCGGGCGAGGGCGGCCTCGGCCTCCTGCGGCAGGCTGTCGGGCGTCACCAGCCGGTTGCTGCCTTCGGTGAGGGTGACCGGGCGTTCGGTGTTGGGGCGCAGGGTCAGGCAGGGGATGCCGAGGTAGGTGGTTTCCTCCTGCACGCCGCCGGAGTCGGTGATGACCACCGCCGCGCGGGTCACCAGCCCCATGAAGTCGATGTAGCCGAGCGGCTCCACCAGTTGCAGCCGCGGGCAGGCTTCCAGCCGCGCCAGCAGGCCGGCGGTCTGGAGCATCTTGCGGGTGCGCGGGTGGACCGGGAACACCAGGTCGATGCGCTGCGCCAGCCCCGCCAGCCCGTCCACCAGCCGGCCGAGCACCGCCGGATCGTCCACGTTCGCCGGCCGGTGCAGGGTGACGACGCCGAAGCCGCCGGCCTCCAGCCCGAAGCGGCGGTGGCCGGCTTCCTCCTCGATGCGCGGGCGCAGCATCTCGAAGGTGTCGATCATGATGTTGCCGACCCGCTCGATGCGCTCCGCCGCCACGCCCTCGCGCTTCAGGTTGGCGTCGCCGTCGGGGGAGGGGGTCCACAGCAGGTCGGCAATGCTGTCGGTCACCACCCGGTTGATCTCCTCCGGCATGGTGCGGTCGAAGGACCGCAGGCCGGCTTCCAGGTGCGCCACCCGGATGCCCAGCTTGGCCCCGACCAGGGCGCAGGCGACGGTGGAATTGACGTCGCCGACCACGATGACCCAGTCCGGCCGCGCCGTCCGGCACACCTTGTCGTAGGCGATCATGACGCCGGCGGTCTGTTCCGCATGGCTGCCGCTGCCGACGCCCAGGTGATGGTCGGGGGTGGGGATCGCCAGGTCGCGGAAGAAGGCGTCCGACATGCTGGCGTCGTAGTGCTGGCCGGTGTGGACCAGTTCCGTCCGGCACCAGCTTTCGCGGCGCAGGGCGTGCATCAGCGGCGCCACCTTCATGAAGTTGGGCCGGGCGGCGGCGATGACGTGCACGAGCGGGGGCATGGGAACTCCTGGCGAGTGAGAAAGCTGTGCCAAGACCATGACAGAAGTATCTGCCAAGGCAGCTGCGGCGGTATTGTAATTGTGCTGCGGCGCGGTATGAATTGGCGGAAAGGAGAGGGCGGGAACTTCATGAGAATTACTCTACGCCGTCGGGGGTAGTCCGTCGTAAACATTGATGTGGCCCCGCTGCCGCGCGACCCTTCGGCGACTGCCGAATCAGGGGAGTTCGCGCATGACAGTTGCCGGTACCGCCGTCACCCTTGCCCGCCCGTCGTCACAGCCGAGCGGCGGCCGGGTGCCGCTGGTCGTGCATGTGGTCGACAGCCTGGGGGTCGGCGGCATGGAGAACGGCCTCGTCAACATCATCAACGGCACGCCGCCGGGCCGCTGCCGCCATGCCGTGGTGTGCCTGCGCGAGTCCGGCCCCATGGCGGAGCGGCTGCGCGATCCGGCGGTGGCGGTGCATGTGCTCGGCAAGAAGCCGGGCAAGGACCCTGCTGCCTATGGCCGGCTGTGGCGGCTGATGCGCGCCCTGCGGCCCGATGTGGTCCACACCCGCAACCTGCCCGCCGCCGACATGGTGGTGCCGGCGTGGTGCGCCGGGGTGCCGGTGATCGTCCATGGCGAGCACGGCCGCGACGCCATTGAGGAAACCGGCGCCAACCGCCGCTACAACCTGCTGCGGCGGCTGGTGGAGCCGGCGGTGGACCACTACATCGCCCTGTCGCGCGAGATCGAGACCTGGCTCACCGACCGTGTCGGCCTGCCCGAAGCCAAGATCAGCCGCATCATCAACGGCGTCGATACCGCCCGCTTCCACCCGCCGCGCCACGGCCGGGCGCCACTGGCCGGGGCGCCGGAGGGCTTCGCCGGGCCGGACCAGGTGGTGTTCGGCACCGTCGGCCGCATGGCCGGGGTGAAGGATCAGGTGACCCTGGCGCGCGCCTTCGTCAGCCTGCTCGACCGCCTGCCCGAGGCCCGCGCCCGCCTGCGGCTGGTGCTGGTGGGCGACGGCCCGCTGCGCGAGGAGTGCGCCGCCATCCTCGCCGCCGCCGGGGCCTCCGATCTGGCGTGGCTGCCGGGGCGGCGCGACGACGTGCCGGGGCTGCTGCGCGGGCTGGACGTCTTCGTGCTGCCGTCGCGCACCGAGGGCATCTGCAACACCATCCTGGAAGCCATGGCGACCGGCCTGCCGGTGGTGGCGACGCGGGTGGGCGGCAACCCGGAACTGGTGGACGACGGCCGCACCGGCGTGCTGGTGCCGCGCCTGGAGCCCGATGCCATGGCCGCCGCCATGGCCGCCTATGCCGCCGATGCCGCCCTGCGCTGCGGCCACGGCGAGGCCGGGCGGGCGCGGGTGATGGCGGAGTTCGCCCTCGACCGCATGGTCGACCGCTACCTGACCACCTACGAGCGCCTGCTGGCGCACCGCGCCGGCCGCCGCGCCGCCGCCTGACCCTCGCCTGGACGGAGACGGCGCCGGCATGCGCATCCTCACTTTCGGAAATCTCTATCCCAGCACCGCCAACCCGCAGCACGGGGTGTTCACCGAACTGCGCCTGCGCGCCCTGCTGGCCGCCGATGCCGGCCTGGAGGCGCGGGTGGTGGCGCCGGTGCCGTGGTTTCCGTTCCGCCATCCGCGCTTCGGCGCCTACGCCACCTATGCCCGCGTGCCGGCGGCGGACGTGCGCCATGGCGTGCCGGTGCTCTACCCGCGCTATCCGTCCATCCCCAAGGTGGGCATGGGCGTGGCGCCGCAGCTGATGTACCGGGCGGTGCTGCCGGCGGTGGAGCGGCTGCGGCGCGACGGCTTCGCCTTCGACCTCATCGACGCCTACTACTTCTACCCCGACGGGGTGGCGGCGGCCATGCTGGCCCGCCGCTTCGGGGTGCCGCTGGCGATCACCGCGCTCGGCAGCGACGTCAACATCCTGCCCGGCTTCGCCCGGCCACGGCGGATGATCCTGGAGGCGGCGCGCCTGGCCGGCGCCATGGTCACCGTCAGCCAGTCGCTGAAGGACGCCCTGGCCGACCTGGGGGCGCCGGCGGAGCGCATCCACGTGGTGCGCAACGGCGTCGACCTCGACGTGTTCACGCCACCGCCGTGCCGGGCGGCCCTGCGCCTCGCCCTCGACCTGCCGCCGCCGGACGTCGCGCCGGTGCTGCTGTTCGTCGGCAACCTGGTGCCGCTGAAGCGCTGCCACCTGTGCATCGAGGCGCTGACCGCCCTGCCGGCGGCGCGGCTGGTGGTGGCCGGTGCCGGGCCGGAACGGCCGCGGCTGGAGGCCCTGGCCGCCCGCCTGGGCGTCGCCGACCGGGTCCGCTTCCTCGGCCGGCTGGTGCAGGACCAGCTGGCGCCCTGGTACGGCGCCGCCGATGCCCTGCTGCTGCCGTCGGAGCGCGAGGGCCTGCCCAACGTGGTGATGGAGGCCATGGCCTGCGGCACGCCGGTGGTCGCCTCCCACCTGCCGGGCACCGCCGAGGCGGTGTCGGTGCCGGCCGCCGGGCGGCTGGTGGAGACGGTGGACGGACCGGCCCTGGCCGCCGCCGTGGCCGCCCTGCTGGCGGCGCCGCCGAGCCGCGACGCCACCCGCCGCCATGCCGAGTCCTTCTCCTGGCAGACCACCGGGTCGGCCCTGTCGCGCCTCTATCGGCGACTCGGGGACGGGCGCATGCGCGCTGCGGTAGCTGCCTGAGGCAGAGTCCTCACGCAGAGGTGGTCAAGTATCCGAGTCGTGTAGTCGGGGCGGTGACATTTCTGTGGCCCGCCTTGTTGCCGTAAACCCAGTGAATTACTGTTCCCGCCGAGCCGAAGACCACTGCCGAACTTTAGGCGTATGTCAGAAACTTTTGGCTCAAGGTGCGGGATCGCCTCTTTCCTTTGAGAAAAGGTGGTATCATGACGATCGTTCAGGCCCGCATTACTTCTTTCCGTACCGCATTCGCGGTATCGGCACTTGCTCTGGCGACCGCGTTTGGTCCCGTCGGGGCGTCTCCGGCTAGGGCAGCGGTCGATGATCTGTTGGCAGAAGCGCGTCAGTACAGAGAGGAGGGGCGGGTGAGCGAAAGCATCATCCAGCTCAAGAACGCGCTGCAGAAAGAGCCGGCGAACGCCGAAGCGCAAGCATTGCTGGGCGGCATCTACATGGATCTCGGCGACACCGCCCGCGCCGAGGTGCAGCTGGCGCGGGCCCGCGATCTCGGCGCCCCGGCCGAGGAATGGCTGAAGCCGCTGCTGATGGCGTGGCTCGCCACCGGCCGCAACCGCGAGGTCGTCCAGTCCGCCGCCGACCTGCCGGAGGCGGTGCCGGCGCGGGTGCGCGCCGATGCCCTGGCGCTGGCCGGCCGCGCCCACCTGGCGATGAACGAGGAACCGCAGGCCCGCGCCGCCTTCGACCAGTCCATCGCGCTCGCCCCCGACAGCGCCCTCGGCCACATCGGCATCGGCCGGCTGGCCTTCCGCGACGGCGACCTCGCCGCCGCCCAGGCCGCCGCCGACGCCGCGCTGAAGGCCGACCCGGAAGAAGCCGACGCCATCTACCTCGCCGGCGACATCGCCATGCGCCGTGGCGAGCCGCAGAAGGCGCTGGCGGTCTACCAGAGCCTCAAGGACCGCTATCCGTTCAACCCCTTCGTCCGCATCCCGCTGGTGCAGGCGCAGATCGAGACCGGCAACCTCGACGGCGCCGAGAGCGACCTGCGCTGGGTGATGGAGCGGGTGCAGGGCCTGCCGGTGGCGCACTACCTGAAGGGCCTCGTCTCCTACCGCCGTGGCGACCTCGCCGCCGCCGACCGCGAGCTGGCGGAGGGCCTCGCCCTGCAGCCGGGCAACGTCGAGACCCAGATGGTGGCCGGGCTGGTGAAGTACGGCCTCGGCCAGGACGAGCAGGCGGTGCGCCTGCTGCAGAGCTTCGCCGCCCGCCCGGAGACCCCGCGCGAGGTGCGGCTCGCCCTCGGGGCTTCGCTGCTGCGCCTGAACCGGGTGCAGGAGGCGCACGAGGTGCTGGGTCAGGTCGCCGCCAGCGACGGCGACAGCCCCGAGGTGGTGGCGCTGCTGGGCGATGCCGCCCGTCAGGCCGGCGACCTGGAGGAAGCGGCGCGGCTGCTCGGCCGGGCCACCGAACTGGCGCCCAGCGACACCCGCTTCCTGGGCCAGCTGGCCATGGTGCGCAACGACCTCGGCCAGACCGACGAGGCGCTGGACCTGCTGCGCAAGGCCTTCGAGGCCAATCCCGACGATGACCGGGCGCGCGGCGTCTACTTCGCGCTGCTGCTGCGCACCGCCCGCCTGGACGATGCCATGGCCTTCGCCGAGGCCTTCAAGGCGCGCAAGCCCGATGCCGCCGCCGGCTACACCATGGAAGGGCTGGTGCGGGTGGCGCGGCGTGACGTGGAGGGGGCCGAGACCTCCTTCCGCGAGGCGCTGAAGCGCAACCCGGCGGCGGCCGATGCCGCCGGCAACCTGTCGTCGCTGCTCATCCTCGCCGACCGGCACCAGGAGGCGCGCGACGTGCTGATGGGCGTCCACCTGCGGACCCCCAACGACTACGAGATGCTCATGCGCCTCGCCCGCCTGTCGACCGACGGCGGCGACACCGCCGACGCCCGCCAGTGGCTGGAAAAGGCGCAGCAGGCCAAGCCGGAGGAAGTGGAGCCGCGCGTCCGCCTCGCCGCCCTGCTGATCGAGGACGGCCGCCACGAGCCGGCGCTCGCCCTCGTGCTGCCCATGCTGTCCAAGCACCCGCGCGACGCCCGCGTGCTGCGCGCCGTCGCCCTGGCCCGCGCCGGGGCCGGCGACATGCGCAACGCCGTCGCCGCCCTGCAGACGCTGGTCGACGTCGAGCCGGTGGAAGGCAACTACCGCCTGCTCGCCGATGCCGCCATCCGCATGGGCGACCGCGTGCTGCTGCAGCGCAGCCTGGAACAGCTGGTGAAGCTGGCGCCGCAGGACCCGCTGCCGATGGTGCAGCTGGCCGAACTCTACATGCAGGACCGCCGCCGCTTCGATGCCGAGCCGCTGGTCACCGCCGCCGCCGCCCTGGCGCCCGACGAGCCCAAGGTGATCGAGCAGCAGGCCCGCCTGCAGCTGGACGACAACCCCACCCGCGGCGCCGAGTTCCTGCGCGGCCGGCTGGCGGGGTTCGAGGCGCCGCCGCGCAACCTGGTGCTGCTGCTGGCCCATGCCGAGTTCGCCACCGAAGGCAACCCCGGCATCACCCGCGTGTCGCAGTGGGTGTCCAGCCATCCCGACGACACCGAGGCCCGGCTGCTGCTGTCCACCTGGCAGATCGCCCGCCAGGACTGGCCGGCGGCGCGCGAGAACCTGCGCCTGCTGAGCGAGGCCCAGCCTGCCAACTGGGTGGCGCGCAACAACCATGCCTGGGTGCTGATGAAGAGCGGTGATCTTCAGGCGGCGCTCGACGAGGTGACGGACGCGCGCCTGCACGGCGGCGACCGCGCCGAGATCCTGGATACCGAGGGCCAGATCCGGCTGACCCGCGGGGAAGCGGCCGAGGCGGAGATTCTTTTCCGTCGTGCGGCGGCAGAAAATGCAAAACCGGGCTTCCGCATTAACCTCGCGGAAGCATTGGTCGTGCAGAATAAGACAGAAGAGGCAAAGCAGATCCTGAGTGACCTGCTCAAAGCCGAAGACTTCGCCGGAAAAGAGTATGCACGGGAACTTCTTGCACGTCTTGGTGGATGACACCGGGGCGGACGGCGGTCCTGTGTCCGTGGAGAGAGAGTGAAAGCATAAGGCGACCGGACCAAGCGGCACCAAAACAAAGCCGCGGCCGGTCGCCCCGCACATAGCGACCTGAGAGACCGCAGAGAGAGCATCGAGATGACCATGAGCCAGATCGCCTTGTCCGCAGGGCGGCACGCGACATCCAGCGCGCCAGCCCTTCCGCCGCAGCAAGACGGGGGGGAAACCCTCTTCGACCTGTACAACCGTCACTTCGTCATCGTTCCGGCCGATACGGCGGAGCTGAAGCGCAAGGTCTTCAACCTGCGCTATCAGGTGCTGGCGGAGGAGAATTCCTATCTCGATCCGGCCGACTACCCGGACCAGATGGAATTCGACGAGTACGACGAGCGGTCCGAGCATTATCTGCTCATGCACCGGGCCAGCAACGAGGCGGCCGGCACCGTCCGCCTGATCCTGCCGGATGTCTCGACGCCGGGCGACGAGCTGCAGTTCGTCCACCACTGCGAGATGCCCGACCTGGCTAGCCACGTGCCCTTCGTGCGCGCCGGCGAGGTGTCGCGGTTCGCCGTCACCAAGGCCTTCCGCCGCCGCCTGACGGACGGCAGCATCGTCCCCGACGTCTACGACCCGCGCATGGGCCAGCCGCCGAAGGACGACGAGGTGCGCCGCCTGGTGCCCTACATCACCATCGGCCTGCTGCAGGGCATCTTCCATGCCATGGTCAAGCACCGGCTGTCCTACGTCACCATGGTGACCGAGCCGACCCTGCTGCGCCTGCTGCAGCGCTTCGGCATCTACTTCCAGGCCCTTGGCCCGCTGGTGCCGCTGTATGGCTGGCGTCAGCCCTGCGGCCGCGAACTGCGCGACCTGCAGGCCGACGTGGCGGCGGAACGGCCGGACGTGTGGGACATCCTCACCGACCGCGGCCGCCTGTGCCGCGACCTGCTCGCCTACGCGCCGTAAGCCCGCCGGACGGTTCCGCGGCGATGCGGTGTGCCAGTCCCGTCCAGAGGCCGGAGGGGGTCTTCCGGACGGGGCTGGCGTGTTGCCGAGGGGGCATCGGGAGAGGGCCGCCACCTTTGCGGCATCCCTTCCGGTTTCTTTCCCCTCTTCTACCGGTTACCTGAGAAATATTGTTCCTTCCGAGGGGGTAGGCCTGAATCGGCCTGCCTTAACCTCTCCCCGCCTTTGTCGCTCCCCGGGGCGATCCGATAGCTTCTGTGGTGGTTCGATCATCCATCCCACCATCACGGAGAGCGCACATGCTGCGGGTTTTCGGGCACCACATTGCGGTACCCGTGCTGCTTCTGGCGCTGTTGGAGGCGGGCGTCCTGCTGGCCCTGTTCGACGGCCTGTCGCTGCTGTTCCAGCTGCTGTGGCCGGCGACGGTCGGCCTGGACGGCCGGGTCGTCGACAGCCTGTTCCATGGCCTTGGCTGGCAGGACGAGGCGGTGCCGCGGGCGCTGGCCCTGCTCGGCGTCGTCGTCATCGCATCGGTCGGCATGTACAGCCGCCGCATGTTCTTCGACATCAAGACCTTCGTGCGCCGCAGCCTGGTCATCTTCCCGCTGCTGTTCGTGGCTCTTGCCATGGCGGCGGTGGCCTATGCCGCCTGGGCCGGCACCGACTGGTCGGGCTATGTCATCCTGCTCGGCTTCGCCACCCCGGCGGCGGGCGTCGCCATCCTGCTGATCCGCTACTTCTTCGTTGAGCTGGCCGACCTCGACGTGTTCAAGCGCCGGGTGCTGGTGCTCGGCACCGGCACGGCGGCGCAGCGGCTGGCCGACCTGGGCAACCCGGCCCACCACCGCAACTTCCGCATCGTCGGCTTCGTCGACACCGGGGAAGGCGGCCTGTCCTCCCACGGCCACGGCTGGCAGGTGTTTCCGCGCCGGCTGGTGGAGGAGCGCGAGGCGCTGCAGCAGCTGGTGCGCGACCGCCGGATCGACGAGATCGTCCTCACCACCCGCGAACGCCGCGGCAGCGGCGGCGCCAACGGCGGCGGCCTGCCCCTGCACGACCTGCTGCAGTGCAAGCTGGCCGGTGTCGCCATCGCCGACTACGCCACCTTCTGGGAGCGCGAGGCGGCCGAGATCGACCTTGATACCCTGCGCCCCGGCTGGATGATCTTCTCCGACGGCTTCCGCCTGTCGCTCGGCCGTCAGGTCGCCAAGCGGATGTTCGACGTGGCGGTCAGCCTGACCTTCCTGCTCGCCACCCTGCCGATCACCCTGACGGCGGCCCTGGCGGTGAAGCTGACCAGCGCCGGCCCGGTGTTCTACCGGCAGGAGCGCGTCGGCCTCAACGGCCAGACCTTCAACCTGATGAAGTTCCGCAGCATGACCGTGGACGCGGAGAAGGACGGCCGTCCGCAGTGGGCGCGCGCCAACGACAACCGCGTCACCCCGGTCGGCCGCTTCCTGCGCAAGACCCGCATCGACGAGATCCCGCAGGTGCTGAACGTGCTTAAGGGCGAGATGAGCTTCATCGGCCCGCGCCCGGAACGCCCGTTCTTCGTCGACCAGCTGGCCGAGCAGATCCCCTTCTACCGCGAGCGCCACTCGGTCCGCCCCGGCATCTCCGGCTGGGCGCAGATCAACTACCCCTACGGTGCCTCGGTGGAGGACGCGAAGCGCAAGCTCGCCTACGACCTCTATTACGTGAAGAACGGCAGCCTGTTCCTCGACCTGCTGATCCTGGTGCAGACCGCCAAGGTCATCCTGTGGAACGAGGGGGCGCGCTGAGGTGGAGCCCGCAGCGGCCGGCAGCGATATCCTGACCTGGGCCTACGGCCTGTGCGCGGCCGCCTTCCTCGGAGTGGCGGCCGTCGCCGTGATGCGCCGGGGCGACGAGCTGGCGGCGGCCCGCCGCTGGCCAGTGGCCGGGGCGGCCGCCATCACCGCCGCCTGGGCCGCCGCCGTCGCCATGGCCGGCGCCCCGGCGCCCGCCAGCCTGGTGCTGGAGGCCATGCGCATGGTGGCGTGGCTGGTGGTGCTGGCGGAAATCGCCCGCCTGCTGCACGGCCGCCGCCTGCTGCTGCTCGGCCCGCTGCTGGTGGCCGGCTCCGGCGCCCTGGTGGCGCTGGTGGCGCTGCTGGAGGACCGCCTGCCGGGCGTCGCCGGGCTGATGCCGGCGGTGCTGGTGATGCTGGCGGTGGCCGGGCTGGCGCTGGTGGAGTCCATCCTGCGCCAGCGCGAGCCCGAGGAACGCTGGGCGGTCAAGCACCTGTGCCTGGGCGTGGCGCTGCTGTTCGCCTTCGATGTCTTCCTGTTCGCCGAAGGGCTGCTGTTCAACGGCCTGGATGCCGACATGTATGCCGCCCGCGGCATGGTCGACGCCCTGTGCGCCGGCGCCGTGGTGGTGTCGCTGTTCCGCCGCGGCACCGGCACCCGCCGCCTGCAGCCCTCGCGCGAGCTGCTGCTGAAGTCGACCACGCTGCTGGCCGCCGGCCTCTACCTCATGCTGATGGCGCTGGCCGGCTACTGGATCCGCGAGGTCGGCGGCACCTGGGGCTCGGCGACGCAGGCGGCGTTCCTGGCCGGGTCGCTGCTGCTGCTGGGGGTGGTGTTCCTGTCGGGGGCGTCGCGCGCGCGGGCGCGGGTGTGGGTGGCGAAGAACTTCTTCACCCACCGCTACGACTACCGCGCCGAATGGCTGCGCGCCACCGGCACCCTGGCCGGCGGCGAGGAGGGCCACGCCGAGGCCCTGCACGACCGCGTCATCCGCGCCGTCTGCGACATCGTGGAAGGCACCGCCGGGGCGCTGTGGATGCTGCAGGAGCGCGACCGCGCCTTCATCCCCTCGGCCGCCTGGAACCTGTCAGCGCCGCTGCCGGCGCTGCCCGACGATGCGCCGCTGGTGCGCTTCATGACCGCCCGCCGCTGGGTGGTGGACCTGGACGAGATGCGCCGCCAGCCCGACCTCTACGGTTTCGCCCCGCCCGACTGGCTGGGCGGCGTGCCGGGGGCGTGGCTGGTGCTGCCGCTGCCCATCCGCGGCACCGTCATCGGCTTCGTGGTGGTGGCGCAGCCGCGGGTGCGGCGGCCGCTGACGTGGGAGGACTTCGACGTCCTGAAGACCGTCGGCCGCCACGCCGCCGCCACCCTGGCGACCGAGAAGGCGCTGAACGAACTGTCCGATGCCCGCCGCCTGGAAGCCTTCAGCAAGCGCACCGCCTTCCTGGTCCACGACGTCAAGAACATCGTCAGCCAGCTCGACCTGATGCTGAAGAATGCCGAGCGCGTCGGCCACGACCCCGAGTTCCAGAAGGACATGCTGGAAACCACCGCCGGCGCCGTCGGCAAGCTGCGCACCCTGCTCGGCGAACTGCGCCAGACCCGCGAGGCGTCGTCCGCGTCCGGCGGGGCCATCGCTTCCGCCACCGCGCCGGCCGACGACCTGGCGGCGCAGGTTGCGGCGGCGGTGGCGCGCTGGCGCCGGCGCAAGCCCGACCTGACCGCCGATCTGGCCGCCGCCGCCGGTCCCGGCCTGCCGGCGCCGCCGGCCGACACCTTCGCCAGCGTGCTCGACCACCTGTTGCAGAACTCCATCGAAGCCGCCGGGGCCGGCGGCCGGGTGGCGGTGCGGCTGGTGCGCGGCGGCGGCACGGTGGCGGTGGAGGTGGCCGACGACGGCATCGGCATGGACCCGGCCTACGTCCGCGACCGCCTGTTCCGGCCGCTGGATACCAGCAAGGCCGACGGCTACGGCCTCGGCGCCTTCCAGAGCCGCGAGCTGGTGCGCGAGATGGGCGGCCGGCTTGAAGTCACCACGCAGCCCAACAAGGGCACGATCATGCGCATCGTCTTCCCGCTGGACCGCCCGCAGGCGGCGGTCGCGGGCGGGACGCTTGCACCAGCCAGGGAGGCCGTATGATGTCGCAGGGGAAGCCGATCCTCATGCTCGTCGAGGACGATGAGGGGCTGGCGAAACAGCTCAAGTGGGCGCTGGCCGACACCTACGAGGTGCACGTGGCCGGCGACCGCGCCGCGGCGCTGGCGACGGCGCGGCGGGTGGAGCCCAAGGTGGTGGTGCTCGACCTCGGCCTGCCGCCCGATCCCAACGGGGCGACGGAAGGGCTCGGCATCCTCAAGGATCTGCTGTCGTTCCGGCCGTGGCTGAAGATCATCGTCTCCAGCGGCAATGCCGAGCGCGTCCACGCGCTGGAGGCGGTGCGCGATGGCGCCTACGACATCTATCCCAAGCCGGTGGACATCGACACCCTGCGGATGATCGTCGCCCGCGCCATGCAGCTGGCCGAGCTGGAGGAGGAAAACCGCCGCCTCGCCGCCGCCCGCGAACGCGGCCCCATGGCCGAGGTGATCGCCGAAAGCCCGAAGATGCTCGACGTGCTGCGCATGATCGAGCGGGTGGCGCCGTCGGACGTCAACGTGCTGCTGACCGGCGAGAGCGGCACCGGCAAGGAAGTGCTGGCCCGCGCCCTGCACCGTTGCAGCGGTCGCGTCGACGGCCCGTTCATCGCCATCAACTGCGCCGCCATCCCGGAAAACCTGCTGGAAAGCGAGCTGTTCGGCCATGAGAAGGGTGCCTTCACCGGCGCCGTGAAGACCACGCCGGGCAAGATCGAGCAGGCCGACGGCGGCACCCTGTTCCTGGACGAGATCGGCGACATGCCACACCCGCTGCAGGTGAAGCTGCTGCGCTTCCTGCAGGAACGGGTGATCGAGCGGGTCGGCGGCCGCAGCCAGATCGCCGTCAACGTTCGCGTCATCGCCGCCACCAATGCCGACCTGCAGGCGCTGATCCACGACGGCCGCTTTCGCGAAGACCTGTATTACCGCCTGGACGAGGTGGGGGTTCACATCCCGCCGCTGCGGGAACGGCCGGGCGACGCGACGCTGCTCGCCCGCTTCTTCCTGTCGCGCTATGCCCGCGAGATGAAGCGGCCGGTGCGTGGCTTCACCGCCGATGCCGTCACCGCCATCGCCGGCTACGACTGGCCGGGCAACGTGCGCGAGCTGGAAAACCGCGTGAAGCGGGCGCTGGTGCTGGCCGACGGGGTGCTGATCACCGCCGCCGACCTGCGCCTGAACGCCGCCGAGTTCCCCACCCTGCGCATGGCCCGCGAGGAAGCGGAGATGGAAGCGGTGAGCAAGGCGCTGTGCGTCGCCGACAACAACGTCAGCGCCGCCGCCAAGCTGCTGGGCGTCAGCCGGCCAACCCTCTACGACCTCATGCGCACCCTGCGCCTGCGGGACTGACGGCGGGGGTCCGACTGTCTTTCTGGCCACCAGGACACCAAGGACACCAAGGGGCCGTCACCACCCCGCACGGCCGTCCTGGTCTTCCTGGTGCCCTGGTGTCCAACACCTCTACACCGCCGGGCACGACGCACCATGCTCTTCAACAGCTACGAGTTCCTGTTCCTGTTCCTGCCGGTGGTGGCGGCGGGCTATGCCCTGCTCGGCCGGTCCGGCGACGGCCGTGCCGTGGTGGCGTGGCTGGTGCTGGCGTCGCTGGTGTTCTACGGCTGGTGGAACCCGGTCTACCTGCTGCTGCTCGGCGCGTCCATGGTGGTCAACTACGCCCTTGGCCGCGCCATCGCCGGCCGTCGGCGGGCGGGGCGGCACGGGGCGGCGCGGGCGCTGCTGATCGCGGGCATCGCCGCCAACCTGGGGGCGCTCGGCTGGTTCAAGTATGCCGGCCTGCTGGTGCAGACCGCCAACGCGGTGGCCGGCGCCGGCTGGGGCCTGGGCGACATCGTGCTGCCGCTCGCCATCTCCTTCTTCACCTTCCAGCAGATCGCCTATCTGGCCGATGCCTGGGCCAATGCCGACGACGGCGGCTACGGGCCGCTGCACTATGCGCTGTTCGTCAGCTTCTTCCCGCAGCTGATCGCCGGCCCCATCGTCCACCACCGCGAGATGATGCCGCAGTTCGCCCGCGCCGCCGGCCGGCTGACGGCGGCCAACGTCAGCGTCGGGCTGACCGTGCTGGCCATCGGCCTGTTCAAGAAGGCGGTGCTGGCCGACGGCATCGCCCCCTATGCCTCCAGCGCCTTCGCCGCCGCCGAGCAGGGCGCCCGGCCCGACCTGCTGGCCGCCTGGGGCGGGGCGCTGGCCTATACCTTCCAGATCTACTTCGACTTCTCCGGCTATTCCGACATGGCCATCGGGGCGGCGCTGATCTTCGGCATCACCCTGCCGCTCAACTTCAACTCCCCCTACAAGGCCACCAGCATCATCGAGTTCTGGCGCCGCTGGCACATGACGCTGTCGCGGTTCCTGCGCGACTACCTCTACATCCCGCTGGGCGGCAACCGGCGGGGCAGCGGCTGGCGCTACGGCAACCTGATGATCACCATGCTGCTGGGCGGCCTGTGGCACGGCGCCGGCTGGACCTTCCTGGTGTGGGGCGGGCTGCACGGCCTCTATCTGATGGCCGCCCACCTGGCGCGGGCGGTGTTCGGCGAGCGCCAGCCGCTTGGCCGGGTCGGCGGCTGGCTGCTGACCATGGTGGCGGTGGTGGTGGCGTGGGTGTTCTTCCGGGCGGAGAGCTTCGACGGCGCCTGGACGTTGCTGGCCGGCATGGCCGGCGCCAACGGCATCGCCCTGCCCAACGCCCTGGCGGTGCGCCTGGGGCCGGGGTGGGAGGTGCTGCAGGGCCTGGGCGTCGGCAGCTACCTTGGCGGCGGCAGCGACTTCGTGTGGATGTGGCTGTGGATCGCCGTGCTGCTGCCGGTGGCGCTGCTCGCCCCCAACACCCAGGAGATCGTCGCCCGCATCCGCCGCCTGCCGGAGCCCGAGCCTCCCGCCACCACCGCCGCAGAGCCGGTCTCCGGTCCGCCCGCCGGCCCGGCCTTCGCCTGGCGGCCGTCGCCGGCCGGGGCGGTGGCGAGGCCCGTGGTGGCCGGCCTCGGCGTGCTGTCGCTGACCGGCGTCTCCGAATTCCTCTACTTCCAGTTCTGAAGCGGGCCACCCCATGACCCAGCACCGCCGCTACCTCGGCCTCGCCGCCGCCGCCTTCGTCACCACCCTGGGCCTCGCCGCCGCCGTCAACGTGGCGGTGGACCCCTATGCCCTGTTCGGCACGCCGCGGGTGGAGGGGCTGACCGCCGTCAAGCCGGCGGCGGTGGAGCGGTCGCGCGTGACCAAGCCCTATCAGGTGGAGCGGGCGCGGCCGGTGACCCTGATTGCCGGCAACTCCCGCGCCGAGATCGGCCTCGATCCCGCCTCCCGCTGCTGGGCGGAGGCGGAGCGGCCGGTCTACAACCTCGGCCTGCCGGGGGCGTCGCTGACCCTGCAGCTGGCGACCCTGCGCCATGCGGTCGATGCCGGCAGCGTGCGGACGGTGGTGCTGACGCTGGATTTTCTCGACTTCCTGCGGGCCGGCGACACCGCCACCGCCGGCGAGGGCGGCAGCGGCGGCGAGACCCTGCGCAATTCGGAACGTCGCCTGCGCCTGCTGCCCGACGGCTCCCCCAACCCTGATCGCTGGCAGCAGCAGGCGACCGACCTGTGGAAGGCGACCCTGTCCCTCGGCGCCCTGCGCGACAGCGCCGTCACCCTGGCGTCGCAGCGGCTGCCGCAGGCGGCCGACCTGCGCGACGACGGCTTCAACCCGGCGCGGCCTTACCTGGGCGTCATCGCCGCCGAGGGCCAGGCAGTGCTGTTCCGCCAGAAGCGCAAGGAACTGGACGCCCTGTTCGGCCAGCCCGGCCTGCGCCTGCCGCCGCGCGCCGAGGACTCGCCGGAACTGACGGCGCTGGCCGCCACGCTCGATACCCTGGCGGTCCGCGGGGTGCGGACGCTGCTGGTGCTCAACCCTTACCACGCCGAATACCTGGCGGCGGTGGAGGATGCCGGCCTGTGGCGCGACATGCGGCGGTGGAAGGAGGCGGTGCTGGCCATCACCGAGCCGCGCGGCCTGGCGGTGTGGGACTTCAACACCCTCAGCGCCTACAGCCAGGAGCCGGTGCCGGCCGCCGGCGACCGCCGCAGCCTGCTGCGCTGGTTCTGGGAACCGGCGCACTACCGCGCCGAGCTGGGCGAGCTGATGCTGGCGGCGGCGCTGGGGCGGGACTGTGCCCCGGCCGGCGAGGGCATGGCGGCGCCGGCCTTCGGCACCCGCCTGACGCCGGAGGTGCTGGCGGCCCAGGCCCAGCCCATGCGGCAGGCCATCATCCACTGGCAGGCGGCCATGCCGCTGCGGGCGGCGGTGACGGGCGGCGAGCCCGGGGCCGCCCCGGTCACCACCCGCTGAGAGGGGAGGGGGCCGGGTCGGCGCCCCTGTCCCCGCTACTCCGCCGCGCCCAGCACCGCTTCGGGGCCGTCGAGGCCGCGCAGCATGTCGTCGAAGGCGGCGAAGGTCTGGTCCCAGCCGTGGGTGGCGAGCACGAAGCGGCGGGCATTGGCCGACAGCTCCCGCGCCCGCTCCGGCTGCAGCGCCTCCAGGACGGCGGCGGCGATGGCCGCCGGCGTGTCGGCCAGCAGCAGGTCGCGGCCGGGCACGGCGGCGATGCCGGTCAGCGCCGCCTGCGTCACCACCGTCGGCCGCGCCATGGCCATGGCCTCCAGCACCTTGTTCTGGATGCCGCGGGCGATGCGCAGCGGCGCCACGCTGACGGCGGCGTGGCGGACATAGGGCCGCACGTCGGGCACCCGGCCGGTCACCAGCACATCCTTGCGGCTGCCGAGGGCCTGGATCTCCTTCACCGGATTGGCGCCGACGATGGCCAGCCGCGCTGCCGGCAGGCTCCGCCGCACCAGCGGCAGGATCTCGCTGGCGAGCCACAGGGCGGCGTCGATGTTGGGGGGATAGTCCATGTGGCCGGTGAAGGCCAGCACCGGCCCGGCACCGTCGTAGGGAGACACCGAGGGAACGGCAGGGTCGAAGAAGGCGGTATCGACGCCGTTCGGCACCCCCAGCACGCGGGCGCGGGCCTTGGGGGCGACGGTGCGGAACAGCGCCGCCTCCGGCTCCGACACCAGGGTGCACCAGGCGGCTTCCGCCGCCAGCCGGCGTTCCAGGTCGGCGACGTAAGCCGCCTCGCGGCGGTAGACCCAGCGCATGGGCGGGCGGGCGTCGTCGGCGTAGTGGGCGAACTTGGCGCTGTCGACGTCCACCACATCGGCCACCATGAGCGGCGGCCGGTTGGGCTCGTCCAGCACATAGGGCGCCATGTTGGACGACGAGATCACCACCGCCCGCGGCTTCACCTCCGCCAGCACCCGCCGCACCCAGCGCTTCAGGTCGGCGCGGGCGAAGTAGGTGACGCTCAGCGGCTCGCCGGTCAGCAGGCCGCGCATGGCCCGCACCCGGCCGCTGCGGCGGTCGACGCGGCCGAAGTGGGCATCGGCGGTCACCCGCCGCACGGTGTCGGTGTACTGCCAGTCGTCGGGATCGTCG
This sequence comes from Caenispirillum bisanense, assembly GCF_039523075.1. Taxonomy (NCBI): domain Bacteria; kingdom Pseudomonadati; phylum Pseudomonadota; class Alphaproteobacteria; order Rhodospirillales; family Novispirillaceae; genus Caenispirillum; species Caenispirillum bisanense. The sequence continues at coordinate 2,933 of NZ_BAAAEP010000054.1, read as the reverse complement.
ATGAGGCAGCCGAGGTGGACGCGGTGCCGCCGGGCGAGCCGCTCCAGCAGCCGCCACGAGCGGATCTTCTCACCCTTGTTGGGCGGATAGGGAATGCGCTGGGCGAGGAACAGCACGTCTGCCATGGCGGCTCCGGTCACGGTCGGTTCGGGGTTCCGCCATGGTACGGGCCGCGCCCGCCGGCGCGAGGGTTCAGGCGGCGAGCCGCGGCGGCAATGGGAGGTAATACGGCCGCGCCGCCGCCGGTCAGGCGGTCACGAGGCCGGGCCGCTGCCGCCGCCGGTCTCGCCGCCAGGGCGGATGGACCCCTCGGCGCAGTGGTAGAACACCGCCGCTTCGGTGCGGTTGCGCAGGCCCAGATGGTCGAGGATGCGCTTGACCGTGCGCTTGACCTGCGGCTCCCCCATGCCGAGGCGGCGGGCGATCTGCTCGTTGGTCATGCCCTCGGCGATGAGGGCGATGACCTCCTGCTCCAGGTCGTCCAGCCGCTGCAGCCGTTCCTGCCGCACCGTGTCCACCGCCAGCGAGGCGCGGGCGCGGCCGGGCAGGGTGACGAAGCCATCAAGCGCCATGGTCAGCGCCCGGCCGAGGCGGCGCGGCGGAACTTCCAGGAAGATCAGGTTGTCGATGAGGTCGGCATAGGGCGCGATCTCGATCATCTGGTCGGAGCGGGTGAGGAACACCGTCGGCAGCGCCCCCGCCCGCCTGGCCTGGGCGATGGCGTTGGACCACGGTTCGTTGGCGACGCGGCTGGCCGAGGCCACCAGCACCGCTCCCTCCCGCCGGGCCGACAACAGGTCGGCCGGCCGGTCGAGGAAGTACAGCGGCGCGTGCTTCACGTCCGCCACCAGTTCACCCAGTACGCCGAGATCCTCGCGCGCTACCAGACAGAGGAGCGCCCGCGGCCACCCCTTCGACTGATCGCTGGCGCCACCGCTCGCCGGCCTGGTTTCGTCCCTTTCCGCCATCGGGTTCTTCCAATTCGCCATCTGCTGGAACATACGCTAGGGCTCCCGGGTTGGGGCGGTAAACGGCACATGTGTCAGGCGGTTGTGGTATTTCGGGGTAGACTTGAATCATTCCCGTGAAGTACGTCGGTACATTTTACAATTCCGCCGTCACAGCCCTGTTTACTTTTCCGACGCCCTTGAATCACTGGACGTCTGCCCATCCTGCTGTTCGAACACCTCGTTTCGTTGTCGGGACCGGCTGCTCCGCCCGTCCCAGGGATCAGTCATACTTAAGTCTCGTGTATTCTGCCTTTTGTCCAGGGGCAATGGCTGTGACCTTTTGGTGTAACGGCGGCTTCGAAAGGGGCGTGGCCGGCCGGCGGCAGCCTGCGGCGCCTCCGGCTCGTTCTCCTGCTGTCAGCAACGGAAGGGGCCAGAGGTCCGTGCAGCAGCAGCAGTCGACGTCGTGGAACCTGCGGGAAAGCGCCGCCCGCCTCGTGCTGGAGCTGGGGCCGGCGGTGGTGTTCTTCGCCGCCACCAAGTGGCTTGGCATCTTCGCCGGCACCATCGCGCTGATGGTCGGCGGCACCGTGGCGACGGCGGTGTCGTGGGTCTATGCCCGCCGCATCCCCATCCTGCCGCTGGCCGGGCTGGCGCTGACGCTGGTGTTCGGCGGCCTGACCCTGTGGTGGCACGAGGACGACTTCATCAAGGTCCAGCCGACCCTGGTCAACGGCATCTCCGCCCTGGTGCTGACGGTGGCGCTGGTGTTCGGCCGGCTGCCGCTGAAGTCCATCTTCGGTGCCGGCACCCATGCCCGCGACCGGGCGTGGCGACGCCTCACCCTGGCGCTGGTGGTGTTCCTGGTGTGCCTGGCCGCCGCCAACGAGGTGCTGTGGCGGGAGACGGCGACGGACGTGTGGGCGGCCTACAAGGCCTTCGTCATCCCGGCGCTGGACGGCCTGTTCGTGTTCGCCGCCTACAAGTACCTGCGATCCCACAGCCTTGATCCGCGCGACCGCATGCCGTCGCGTGCCGCCCCGGCGGCGGAGACGGCGGGATAGCCGCAGCCGGGCGATCAGGCGCCGCGTCCGCCGATCAGGTCGCCGAGGTCGCTCGCCAGCAGGCGCCAGCGGCTGTCGTCGCTGCGGCGGTCGACCGCCGGCAGGCTGTCGGCCAGCAGCGCCCGGCCGTGCCGCAGCAGGGTGCTGCGGTCGACGGCGCAGGCCGCCGCCACGCTGTCCGGCGTCGGCGGGCGGGGCGCGGCGCCATGGGCGACGAGCAGGTGGCGCGGCAGGTCGTAGCCGAGGCGCATGGCCAGCCGTCCGGCCCGCCCGAAGCCATAGGCGGCTTCGTCGAACCACAGCCGCCCGGCGGCGACGGTGAAGGCCAGCTCGAACGGTCCGGTCAGCCCGCCGGCATCGGCGAAGGCGGCGCAGCGGGCGGCGAGGCGCGGCGGCAGCGGCGCCGGCCGCAGCGACACCGGCCGGCCGTGCAGGGTGCGTTCGGCAAGGAAGGCGTCCAGGGCGAAGACGCCGCCGTCGTGGCCGCGGCAGCCGCGCACCAGCAGCAGCGCCCCCGGCCGGTGCGGCTGCACCACCAGCGGCGGCGCCAGGGCGCCCGCCTTGCGCAGCTGGGCGGCAAGGTCGCCGCGCCGGGCGAAGCGGCGGGCGGTGGCGGCGGCGGTCGTGGCATCCAGCGGCCGCGCCACCACCGGGAACTGCCCCTTCGGCACCGACCCTGCCAGCGCCGCCCGCACCACATAGGTCGGTGGCACGTCGAGGCCGACGGCCCGCGCCGCCTCCACCTGCTGCGTCCGGTCGGCAAGGCCGGCAAGGGCGGCGGCGGCGGGCGTCCACAGGCGGCAGCCGGTGGGCAGGGCGGCGGCCTGGGCGCCCAGCCAGCGGCCGGTGACGGCATCGGCGGCGGCGATGCCGCTGGCGCCGGTGGCGGCAAGGAAGGCGGCCAGACGGTCGGCGGCAT
>NZ_BAAAEP010000053.1:0-30545 GCF_039523075.1 Caenispirillum bisanense | reverse complement strand
GGGCGGGGCCGGCCCAGGCGCCGGGGCCGCCGCCATGGGCACGCCGGCCGGCGCGGTCGCATCCTCCGCCGCCGGCGCGGTCACGGCCGGAGCCGGAGCCGCCGCCGCCGGGGCCTCGATCGCCGCCGCCGGCACCGGCTCAGGCACCACCGCCTGCAGCTGTCCGGCCTGCCAGCGGGCGAAGGTCTGCGCCACGGCGTTGGCCACCGTCGGCACGTCGCCGCCCGTCAGTTCCTCCGGCAGCGGATCGGCGCCGATGGTCGCGAACATGCGGCCCCAGGCGGCCTGCATGTCGGCATAGGCCATGTCGCGCCGCAACTCCGCCAGCGCCGCCCCGATGCGGCCGCGCACCACGGCGCGACGGCCCTGCTGCTGCGCCGCGCCGCCCGCTTCCAGCTGGTCGCGGATGCGGGTTTCGACCGAGGCGATGCGCTCCGCCAGGGCATAATCCTCCACCGCCGTCCTGTAGGCCAGGTTGGCGATGTTCACCTGGCTCAGCACCGCCATGGACAGCGCATGGCGCCGCACCGCCGACAGCTTTTCCTGGCTTTCCGCCAGCGCCATGGCGCGCGGGCCGGAGAACAGGTTGAGCAGGTTCCAGGTCAGTTCCATGCCGCCCGACGCCCAGGCGTTGTTCAGCAGGTACTTGTTGGCCGAGTAGTCGAGCGAGCTGGTCAGTTCCAGGCCCGGCAGCATGCGCAGCAGCGCCACCCAGCTTTCGTTCTCGTTGATGCGCAGCTGGTAGGCCTCGCCGCGCACTTCCGAGCGGTTGGCCAGCGCCGTCAGTTCCAGCGTGTCCAGCGCCGCCGGCAGCGACGGCACCTCGCCCGGCGTCGGTGCCAGGGCGGCGGAAATCTCGAACGGCGTGCCGGGGCGCAGGTTCATCAGCGTCGCCAGTTCCGTGCGGGCCTGCTGCATCTGGCTGCGCAGGGCCTTCAGCTGGCGTTCCGCCTCCAGCATGGAGCGCTGGTATTCCAGGGCGTCCAGCTGCGGCCCGACGCGCTGGGTCACCGCCGCCTCGGCATCGGCCACCGCCGCCTGCACGTCGGCCAGCAGCGGGTCCAGGCGCTTCAGGGCGCGGTCGGCGGCGGCGGCGGCGGCGCGCCAGTAGGCGGCCCGCACGTCCTGCACCACGTTCTGCACCACCTGACGGCGGCGTTCCGACACGATCAGCGACTGGTCCGCCTGCTGGCGGGCGCGGATGTAGCTGATGCCGAAGTCGAGCACGTTCCAGCTGACCACCAGATTGGCGGTGCCGAAGGCCTTTTCGTCGGAGGTGGTGTAGGTATCGCCCACCTGCCCGGCGTTGGGGCCGGTCAGCGTCTTGCTGACCGAGGCGTCGTAGTTGGTGCGGGCGAAATAGCCGGCCGACGCCGCCACGTTGGGCAGCAGCGACATTTCGGCCACGTCCAGCTCGCGGCGCGACACCGCCTCTTCCATCAGCTTCAGGCGACGGTCGAGGTTGTACTTCAGCGCCCGCGCCACCGCTTCTTCCAGGGTGATCGGCGCCGCCACCGGCTCCTGCTCCTGGAACATGGACGACAGGTCGGCGGTCGCCCGCGCCTCGTTCTCCGCCTGGCTGTAGGGCTGCGGCGACACGCAGGCCGCAAGCCCCAGCACCGCCACCACCGCCACGCTGGCGCCGCGAAGCCGCGCCCGCATTCCCCGCCGGGCCGACGCCAGCTGCGCCGCCCCGACTTCCCCGGTCTCACGTCGGATCACACTTTCCCCCGTAGGTTCGGTTCATACTGTTGTCATGTACGGGCGGAGCCGCCCCTGGCCGTGCTCCGCCCTACCCTGCCCCGATCAGGCCACCTCGCCGCCGGAGGCGCGGCGCTGCGCCTCCATGGCCGCCACCGAGCGCGCCAGCAGCTCCGCCTCGGCATCGAAGCGGGCGAACTGGGCGCCAAGGGTGGAGGTGAAGGCCGGCGCCGCGGCGATGTCCGCATCGGTCGGCGCATCCCCGGCGGGCGCATCCTCGACCGCACCGGCCAGGAACTCGCCGCCGAATAGGCCGCCGCCGAGACCACCGCCAAAGCCGCCGCCCAGGCCACCGCCGAGACCGCCACCCAGGCCACCGCCCAAGCCGCCGCCAAGACCGCCGCCCAAGCCGCTGCCGAGGCCGCCACCCAGACCGCCGCCGAGGCCGCCCTGGCTATAGCTGCCGAAGGTACGGATGCCGGCGTTGACGGGCGTACCCGAGTTGTCGATGGGCGACTGGCTGCCGAGCCCGCCGGTCACCGCCGTGCGGACGCTGCCGTCGTTCTGGCCGAAGCCGCCACCAACGCTGTTGCGCACCGGCGTGCCGCCATCGCCCACGTCGCCCCCATTGGGCCGCGAACCGAAGCCGCCGGTCAGCGGACCGGTGGGCGGGCCGCCGGCCGGGCCATTGGTCGGACCGCCGCCGGTTACGCCGTTGGTGAAGGGGTTGGAGCCGACATTGGGCGCCGTGCCGCCGAACGGGCTGCCGCCCGAGGGCGGGGCCGGCGGAGGAGCCGGCGGCGGCGCAGGCGGAGCCGGCGGTTCCGGCGGCGTCAGGCCACCGCTCGGCGGCAGCGGATCGACCGGCGGCACCGGCGGCACCGGCGGGGTCGGCGGAACCGGAGGCAGCGCCGCGCCGCCGCCGTCGTCACCGCCGCCGCCGCCCGAGGACGGCACGAAGTGGGTGACGGTGATGGTGGCCGCGGTGGTCAGCGGCGTATCGCTGACGGTGATCGGCCGGTCGGTGACCGCCACCTCGATGGACCGCGGCGTGGTGGCCGGCGAGGTCGCCGTGTTGGCGTAGACGATCTGGCGCAGCACCGCCTGATACTCGGCGATGGTGGCATCGCCCGTCAGGGTGATGGTGGTGGCGCGGTCGCCCGGCACATAGCCGCCATCCAGGGTGACGCCCGCCGGCAGCACCACCGAGGCCGGCAGCACCAGCCCTTCCGCCGCCCCGTCCGGGTTGGCGGCCAGGGTGACGGTGGCGCCGCTCAGGTGGGTGCCGTCGATGTCGCTCAGGGTCAGCGCCGCCGCGAAGGTTGAGGTGCCGCCGGTCTGGAAGGTCGGCGAGCCGGTAAGGGTGACCGTCGGCGCATCGTTGGCATCGGTGATGGTCAGCGTGCCGGACACCGTCGGCCAGGCGGGCGTGCCGCTGCCGGTGTTGCCGCCGTCTTCGAAGGTGACGGTGATGGTGCGGTCGGGCGTGGTGCCCTTCTGCGTCGGGTCGTTGCCCGAGGTCCAGTAGACCAGGCGGTTCATCACCTCCCGCACCATGGGTTCGGTGACGGTCGGGTTGCTGCCGCCAGCGGGGAGGAAGGTGACCGTCAGGGTACCGGTGGAGGGCACCCAGACCGCCGAGCCGATGCGCGTCATGACGCCGGAGATGTCGAAGTAGACGTCGCCGGTGGTGGCGCCGGTGGCGGTATAGCCGACGTTGCCCAGGGTGGCGATGCCCAGCCGGTCGCCGGCCACCAGCGGGTTGGCGCCGGTGGTGTCGATGTCGGCGATGATGCGGGCGCCGTTGAACGCGGTGGCGTCGGGGTCGGTGATGGCCGTCACCGGGCTCGACCAGATGGAGCTGTCGACGCCTTCGGTGTTGGTGGCACCGGTGATGACGCCGCCGGTGAGCACCGGCGGGTCGTTCACCGCCGCCACCGCTACCGTGACCGCCGCCGGCGTGCTCACCCCGGCGTCACCGCCGGCGGCATCGCGCACCTGCACGCTGACGGTGCGGCTGGCGGTGGAGGGGTCGGCGGTGTTGGTGTTGGCGTAGGCGATGTTGCGCAGCATGGCGGCCACCGCCTCGCCGGCGCCCGGGCGGGCATCGGCGGTCAGGGTCAGAACCAGCGGCGCCCCCGCCGTGCCGCCGGCGATGTCGGCCACCTTCACGGCCGCCGTGCCGGCGTTGTTGTCGTGATCCCAGAACACTTCGCTGCCGACCACGGTCAGGCGGCCGTCGGCGCTCGGCTGCAGGCTCAGCACGTCCTCGCCGGGCACGCCGTTGGCGGTGATGCTAACCCGCACCTCGCCACCGCCGAAGGCGGCGCTGTCGAGGTCGGTGACATTGGCGTCGCCTTCGGGGTCCAGGCGGACGGCCGTGCCGCCTTCGGTGAAGGTGACGGTGCCGCCGGCCAGGCCGGTCACCACCGGCGGCTGGCCGGTGACGGTGATGGTGAAGGCGCTGGTGGTGACGCTGGCGCTGCCGCCGTTGGCGGTGCCGTCGCCGTCATTCAGGGTGGCGGTGAAGGTGCGGGCGCCGGTGCCGACGCCGGGATCGTAGGTGAGCGCCGCCAGGAAGGCCGCCACCTGCGCCTCGGTCACCGCGCCGTCGAGGGCGATCACCAGCGCGGCGCCGGACTGGCCGTCGGTGGTCACGGTGCCGATCACGGCGCCGCCGACGGTCACCGTCTCGCCGGCCGCGAACACGCCGTCCACGCCCGAGGTACCGCTGCCCAGGCCCCAGCTGCCGGCAGTGCCGGAAGTCTGGGTGAGGGTCAGGGTGCCGCCGCGGATGTGGCTTTCCGGGTCGCCCACCACCACGTCGGCGGCGATGGTGAGGGCCTGCGGGCCGTTGGCGGCCACCATGGTCATGCTGTCGCCGCCGAGGCCCGTCAGGGTCGGGGCATCGTTGACGGAGGTGACCACCACCGAGGTGGTGGCGTTGGTGACCGGGTCGGTGACGCCGTCGTGGTCCTCCACCGCGATGGTGAAGGTGGCGGTTTCGGTGGAGCCGGGCACACCGCGGTTCTCCGCCGGCGTGAACACCATGCCCTGCAGCGCCGCCTGCGCCGCGGCGGCCGAGCCGGTGAAGGTCCAGGTGCCGGCGGTGCCGCCGGCGGTGAAGCCGTTGAGGGTGGTGAAGCTGCCCTTGGCGGCGGTGTCGATGCTGACGGTCACGGTCACCGTCTCGCCGTCGGGTTCGCTCACCGTCACCGCCGCGAACGGCGTCACCGTCTGCTTGTCGGTGATCGGCTGGTTGGCCACCGCGCCGCCGATGACCGGCTGGTCGTCGGTGGGCGTGACCGCCATGGTGATGGTCTGGACGGAGCTGGAGCCGATGTCGCCGCTGCCGGCGTCGGTCATCACCACGGTGATGGTGCGGCTGGCCGCCGAGGGGGCGTCGCTGGCGGTGGCATAGCCGATCTGGCCGAGCAGCGCGCCCGCCGCCGCCTGGGTGGCGCCGCCGCCGGTGGCGTAGGTGAGGATCAGCGGCTGGGTGTTGCTGCCGGCCTGGGTGATGTCGGCCACCTTCACGGCGTTGTGGAACACCTCGGTCCCGACCACCGTGATGCCGTTGCCTTCGACCACCTGCAGCAGGTCGCCGCCGGCGCCGTTGGCGGTGATGGTGACGGTGACGGTGCCGCCGGCGAAGTTGGCGGTGTCGGCATCGTTGACCGTCACCGCACCGGCCGCCAGCAAGGTGGCGCCGGCGCCTTCCACATGGGTGCGGGAGCCGCCGTTGAGGCCGGTGATCACCGGCGGGTTGGGCTGCACGCGGATGGAGAAGGTGGCGGTGGCGGTATCGGCGCCGCCATTGGCGGTGCCGCCGCCGTCAACGACGGACAGCGAGAAGGCGCGCACTTCCAGCGTCGAGCCGCCGTCGTACTGCAGGGCGCGGATGAAGTCGCGCACCGCATCGGGGGTGGCGCGGGCATCCAGCGCGATCACCAGGTTGGCGCCGGCGGCGCCGGCGGTGGGCACGCTGCCGATGCCCACATCCTGGGCCGCCGTGAAGCCGGCGCCGGCGGTGCCCCACGAACCCTGGCCGGCGGTGCCGGAGGTGCGGGTGATGGTCAGGGTGCCGCCGTTGAAGGTGGCGCTGTCCACGTCGGTCAGGGTGACGGCGCCCAGCACGTCCACGGCGGTGAAGCCCGCCCCCGCCACCGCCGTCGCCGGGCCGGCGCCGACACTGCCGATGACCGGCGCGTCGTTGACCGGGGTGATGGTGATGGCGACCGTGCCCGTCGCCTCCAGGGCGCCGCCGGTGCCGGTATTGCCGCCGTCGTTGACGGTGATGCTGAGGGTGTCGGAGGTGGCGGTGTCGCTCGTGCTGGTGTAGGTGAGGGTCGCGAGCGCCGCGTTCACCTGCGCCAGGGTGCCCGACAGGGTCAGCGCCGCCGAATTGTTGGCGCCGGCCGAGATGGTGGCGCCGCCTGCCAGGCTGACGCCCAGGGTGCCGGTGGTGACGCCGAGCGCGGCGGTGATGGTGCCGCTGCCGGCATCCACGTCGGTGATGGAGATGCCGCTGATCGCCCCCTGCACCTGCTCGACCGCGGTGGCGCTGGCCGGGGCGGTGAGGACGGGCGCGTCGTTGATGTCCGACACTGTCACCGCCACCGAGGCCTGCCCGGTGGAGAAGGCGGTGGCGTTGCCGTTGGTGCTGGTATTGACGGTGCTGCCGGCGGTGCCGCTGGTGCCGTCCCAGCCGCGGAAGGTGAGGCTGGCCGAGCCGCCGACCGTATCGGCGGGCACGAACCGCACCTGCGCGGTGGCGCCCAGCAGCAGCGAGGCCGTGCCGCTGACGCCGGTGATGCTGGTCCAGTTGGCACCGCCGTCGGTGGAATACTGCCAGGCGCCCGGGCCGCTGGCGGCGGTGACGGCGATGCCGCCGGTCTCGTTCTCCACGTCGGCATAACCGGCCGCCGTCTGCAGCGAGGCGACGGTGGAAACGGCGCTGGTCTGCGCCTCGGTGATGCCGGCCAGGGTGATGGTGGCGCCGTCGGTGATGGTGGGCGCGTCGTTGACGGGCGTGATGTTGACGGTGGCCGTCGCCACGCCGCCGCCGAGGCCGGCATCCGATGCGGCGCTGGAGGCCTGGACGTCGAAGCTGCCGGCGGTGTTGGAGTTGGCAGTGGGCGTGAAGCGCAGGCCGGCCGCCCCCTGGGCAGCGGTGATGAAGCTGCCGGCGGTCACCGCCGTGGTGCCGTCGGCGAGGAACAGCGTGCCGCCGCTGATGTTGGTGATCTTGTAATGGGACGGCGCCACCGTATCCACCACGTTGGGCGAGATCACCAGGCCGGTGGTACTCTGGGTGTCTTCAAGGGTGGTGGCGTTGGTGACCGAGGGCGTGTCGGGCACCGGCGTGATGTTGATGGTGGCGGTCGACGCCGGGCCGTTCAGCGAGGTGTTGTCCGGGTCCACCACCACATAGGTGAAGGAGGCGGCGGTGTCGCGGTTGGCGGCGGGCGTGAACCGCAGGTTGACCGCGCCGCCGGTGAGCGTCAACACCGTGCCGCTGGTGCCGAGGGTGATGGTGCTGCCGTCGCTCTGGGTCAGGGTGCCGCCGGTGACGGCGGTGATGCGCACGGCGGTCGGGGTCTGGCCGTCGGCGTCGGTCAGGGTGGTGGGCGCCAGGCGGATGTTGGCCGCGCCGGGGGCGGGCGAATCCTCGACAATGGAAATGGCCGAGCCGTCCGGCGCCGTCACGGTGACGGCACCACCGGCCGCCGGCAGGTCGTTGACCGGATCGACGTTGACCGTCGCCTGCACGCTGCCCGACCAGGTGTCGACGCCGCCGTTGGCGGTGCCGCCGCTGTCGGTCACGCGGTCGAGGGTGACGGTGCGGTTGCCGTCGGTCGGGTTGCCGGTGTTGAGGTGCTGGTAGGCGATGCCGCTGATCAGCGTCTGGGCGGCGCTGGCGGAGGTACCGGCAGCCAGGGTGACGGTGACGGTGTAGGAGGTGCCGCCGGCGCTCGCCACCGTTGCCGAATGACCGCCGCCGAGCGCCACCGTGCCGGCCGTCAGGGGCACGTTGACGCCGTTGATGCGCAGAACCTCCGAGGCGCCGTCGAGCACGTTGGCGGCGGTGAGGCGGAAGGACGACATGGTCTGCCCGCTTTCGACCGCACTCAGCGTCACGCTGCTGAACAGCCCGCCGACCGCGGCCGCGTCCTCGGTATAGGTGACGCTGTTGCCGGTGGCGGTAACGCTCGGCGCATCGTTGACCGGCGTGACCGCGATGGTGGAGGTGCGGACAGTGCTGGTGGCGTTGCCGGCGCCGCTGCTGTCGGTGACGGTGACGGTGACGCTGCGGTTGCCGGCCGTCGGGTCGTTGGAGGTGTTGTTGTAGAGAATGCCTCGCAGCACGGACTCATACACGCTGCGCGACGCCGAGCCGGTGACCGAGAACACGCCGGTCGCGGAATTGTAGCCCGCCGTCAGTCCGGCGCCCGATACCGCAGACAACGCCGAGGCGTTCGGCGACAACGATTCGATAGCGTTGCCGTCCGGCCGGGAGCCGAGCGTGACGGTCATGCTGGTGATGGTGTTGGCGGAATCGGTGTCGGTGATGGTGGCATCGGGGGCAACGGCGATGGCACCCCCCTTTTCGACGAAAGTGCGGGAGACGTCCTGCCCGGCCGTCGCGCCGTTGAGATCGACCTCCGGTGTCGCGTTCGTTGCCGGCGGCGACGCCGAGGCCGACTGAATCGTCAGGTCGATCAGATTCATGGCGCTGAGATAACTTCCTATCGGGGCCGTAAAGTATATCCTGATAGTATCCAAGGCCCTCCCGAGTATTGGGGCGTAGTCAATCGCATACGTCTCTTCGTACGCGCCGACGCTATCTATTGCGACAGTACGACCGACTTCACTGCCCGCGGCATACCCAACGACATATATGTTGGTGAAATCATCCGCCGTGCTAGATTGCTTGTTATTAATATACTCACCAATACGCAGGCCGCTCAACGAAAAACTTCCAGTCGCTGTAAGCTGCAAATAATATGTAGATGCGCGCCAATAACCAGCGGGATGGCCGTCACTCTCGTCGTCAATGAAAGCACCATATTGGTCAGCACCAATACTAGCCTCCGGACTGTCGTTCGGAGGAGCGTTCCTGAAATCGCGCGGAAAGATGTTGTAGTCTACGTCCCACGCGGTGATCGTGAAGAACCCGCCGCTAACGGTTGCACTCATCCCGCCGGGTTGAACGGTCGCGCCTGCAAAAGTGAAGAGGCCCGTATTCGGCACTGCCAGCAGCCAACTGTAGAAGCTCCATGAAAGGGCTTCGCCATCCACATCACCATGGCGAACTTCCAACACCCAATCACCGCCGAGTTCGGCCGCCCCGGTGCCATCGTCGGAAGCGGCAACATCGGCCCCTGTGGCCTCCGCCAGGGCGGAGAGGAACGCCCGCCCCGTATCGCCACGACCGACATCGCAGCCGTAGAGCAGGATGTCGCCACTTTCAGTCAGCGCCCCGCCGATGGCCGCGAAATCGGCCGCCCGGGCCGAGACCGTGTCGGTCGTTACCGTCAGGGTTCCGAAATTCAGGGTGGCTTCCGACCCGTGGGTGACAAGGTGGATGGCGTCATAGCCCTGCTTGCCCTCCGCCCAGGCGGCCATCTGGGCCAGCCCGTCGCGGGTGGGGTCGAGCAACACCACCTCCACCCCCGGTCCGGCGGCATCGATCAGCCGCTGCCCGTCCGGCACGCTGCCGTCGACGAACAGCACCACCTTGCGATCCTCGGCCGGGGCCGGAGCCTCAGAAGCCACCGGCAGGGCATGGTCGGCCACCGCGCGGTAGAGGGCGGCGACGCTGCCGTCGTCGTGATGGGCCGGCGCCGCCTCCGCCGCCAGGGCGCTGGCCGTGGCTTCCCGCACGGCATCGGCGCCCGTTGCCGCCCCGGCGGCATCGAACATGTACCGGGGCTCCAGCGCCAGGGCGAGGGGCGCGGCATGGGACATCATGGCGTCCTTCAGGCGGCGCCCGGTGCGGTTCGGCGTGACGATCTGGTTCATGGCTTGGGCCAACCCTTCTGCTCCGTCCGGTCTGGGAACCGGCTCCCCCTTGTCTTCCCCCGGTGCCACGGAACCCGCCCCGTGGCCGGCATGTTTTCTCGCCCTGGTCCGCCCCCGGGAGCCCCCGCGCGTTGCGAACGCGCGGCAGCATCAGTCAGCCGGAATGCAGCCTGGAGTTTTGTGATTATGCCAAAACTTTTGCTGCGCGAAACCATGACCATCGACATAAATACATGCGCTACCTTACCTTCTCCTTAAGGATGAAGCTAGATTGAAATATTGCCGATATCAGATGACGGCGGACTCGCGGGCAGATCCGGGCCGCCATTCCAGCAGCAGGTGAACACCCTTGTCCTCCACCAGCTCGAAGCCGAGGCGGGCATAGAGGCGGCGCGCGGGGTTGAACTGCTCCACATGCAGGCGCACCGCCACCCCGGCCTGTGCGGCCGCGGCCATGACCGCCTGCAGCAGGGCGGTTCCCCGCCCCTGCCCCCGCAGCGCCGGCACCAGGGCGATATCCATCACGCGGATTTCATCGGCCATGGGCGCCAACGCCAGCCGGCCGACCGGCCGGCCGCCCCCCTCATCCATCAGGATCTCGAAACAGGCGTCGCGGTAATGGGCGCGGTAGTGGGCATCCTGGGCTGCGGCCTGATGCGCCATCAGGGCCGCCCACATCTGCGCATCGCCGGGAAAGGCCTGCCGTTCCCATTCCCGCGCGCTGCTCATCAACTCGGCGAGGAAGGGAAGGTCGTCCGGCACCTGCGGGCGACGGCGCAGCCCGGCAACCATCGAATCGGTGAGGAGGGACATGAAACACTCCGTAAGAAAATGGGAGGGCCGGACGGCATCCCGTCCGACCCTCCCGACAACTGACCCGGTACGGGCCTGCGGTCGCGCGCCCTTACCAGGACTGCGACGGCCACAGGCCGGTGCTGGCGATGCAGTAGTTCATCACCAGATAGGGCTGCATGTTTTCGTGCGGCGCACTGCCGCCGGCCATTGCCAGGGCGGACGGGTGCATCTGCTGCGAGCCGGGCCCGGCGCCGAAGGAGTTGTACGGCGCCGGAGTGCGAGCACCATCCTTGCTCCGCCCCACCATCACCGTGGCAGCCGGCACCTTCACGTTCCCGTCGACATCCACCGCCGACAGGGTGTGAGTATGGCCCGGCACCTGATCGGTGGTCAGGGTATGGGTGGCCGCTCCGCCCGTCGCCCCCACCGGATAGGCGGTGGAATAGTCGGTGCAGATGCCGCTGCGCCCCTGCATGTTGGGCAGGGCGAAGGTGGTGGTGCCATTGCCGCCGAACTTGGTACCAAGCAGGGCGTAAAGGGCGGCGTACTGACTGATGTTCAGGATCTGGCCGTTGCAGGGCAGCCAGCCCTGCGGCGTGAACCAGTAAGGAAACACGCGGATTTCACCGACAAAAGGTTCCATGACTGTGCCTCCTTACGGCTTTACCGGGAATTCGCCGTTCCAGCAGATGCAGAACCGGAAGGCAGTGTAGGGCGCCATGTTGTTGTGCGGCTGCCCGCCGCCGACCGGGCTTACGGTTGCCGGCATCGGAACGGTGGGATTGGTGCCCTGGGCCACGTATAGGTTCATCTGGCCGGCAGGCACGCCCCCCACCGGGCTGTTCACCAGGTTGGTGTTGGCGGTGGAGGCACCCATGCCATGGGTGTGGGACGGCACGGTGGCGGCATCCAGCGTCACCGTCGTCGTGCCCCACTTGGAGGCGATGCTCCGCGGCGTCAGGCCGGGCCCCGCGCCGATGCCGACCGGCACCAGGCCGCGCAGGTCGGGCAGCTTGAACATGGTCTGCCCGTTGCCCCCGTACTTGATGCCAATAACGGCATAGAGCGGCGTGTACTGCTGGATCGACAACTCCTGCCCGACGCAATCCATCCAGTCCTGCGGGGCATAGTTGTAAGGCATCAGGCGGATTTCGCCGATGAAAGGATCAGACATCACGAGCCCCCCTTACTGCTGCGTCGGATAAATGCCCTGCAGCGCGATGATGTAGGTCAGCGCGACGCTCGGCTGACAGTTCTGGTGCGCCTGCCCACCGCCCGCGGCCGTCGACACCGCCGCCGGCGCCAGCACGGCATTGGCGGCGGAGGTGGCGTAGCTGGTGTTGACGGCATTGGCCCACACCGCATTGTTCGGCGAATTGCTGGTGGCCGCGGTGGAGGAGGCCGACACCATGTGCGTGTGCGACGGCAGATTGGCCTGCGTCAGGGCAACCGTCTCGGCGCCCGCCTTCTGACCGCGGTTGTACATGATCCCGGCGGTGCTGGTGCCCTGGCCGACGATCATGCGGCCGCGCAGGTCCGGCAGGGCGAAATTCTGCACACCGTCACCACCGTACGTGGTTCCGAGCAGGGAATAGAGCGCCTGGTACTGGTTGATGGACAGCAGGCTCCCGTCGCACAGATGCCAATATACGGGCGCGTAGTCCCCGGCGAACAGCCGGATTTCGCCCAGATATGCTTCACTCATGAGGTTATTCCCCCCTTTTCCATACAGCCTCCCGCAGGAGGCGATGACCTGTAAATTCTAAGCCTGAGGGGGACGCACGGCATACATCAAAAGTTGTCTAAATTGCCAAAAACAGGCGTCGACATGAGCGGCGAATCCCTTTTAGATAGAGTGTTCTTCGGGCCTCCGCACAGCCCACAGGCGTGCGACAGAACACGAAAAAGCCGCACCAGAACCCTGATGCGGCTTAATACGTGTGCATGTTCCGAGAAGCACCACCGGCCAGTCGTGCCCGGCGGTGGACGAGCGGGGCGGCTCAGCTGCCCTTGGGCCCTTCCACCATCCAGGTGCGGCCGCGCTTCAGCAGCGCGTTGATGGAGACGTCCGGCGTGCGTGCGTGCTGGTCCGCCTTCCACGCCGCCACCGCGTCCTCGTGGCACGGCGCCGGGTCGTCGTAGAGGACGCCGAAGGCCACCGGGAACGACGGCCCCTTCATGGCCGCCAGCAGGCCGGCGAGCACCGGATCGGTCTTGTCGTGGACCAGGATGTCGGCCTCGGTGATGCCGTTCTCGCCCACCGTCACCACCTCCAGCCGGAAGCTGCCAGGGCGGACGCGCAGACCCTGGCTGTTGCCGGCGCCGAACAGCAGCGGCTTGCCGTGCTCCACATGGATGAAGCTGCCGACCTTGGCCTCCTTGCCGGTGAAGGAGCCGAACACGGTATCGTTGTAGACGATGCAGTTCTGCAGGATCTCGACGAAGGCGGTGCCGCGGTGCGCCCGCGCCGCCTTCAGCACCTCCGGCAGTTCCTTTACCCACTTGTCGGCGCTGCGGGCGACGAAGCGGGCGCCGGCGCCAAGTGCCAGGCGGATCGGCTCCAGCGGAGCATCCACCGACCCTTCCGGGGTGGAGCTGGAGCGGGTGCCGAGGTGCGAGGTGGGCGACACCTGCCCCTTGGTCAGGCCGTAGATCTCGTTGTTGAACAACAGGATCTGGCAGTCGATGTTGCGGCGCAGGGCGTGGATCAGGTGATTGCCGCCGATGGACAGGCCGTCGCCGTCGCCGGTGATGATCCACACGTCAAGGTCGGGGTTGGCCAGCTTCACGCCCGTCGCGATGGCCGGTGCCCGGCCGTGGATGGTGTGGAAGCCGTAGGTTTCCATGTAATAGGGAAACCGCGACGAACAGCCGATGCCGGAGACGAAGACGGTCTTGTCCTTGTCGGCGCCGACGTCGGCCAGCGTCTTCTGCACCGCCTTCAGGATGGCGTAGTCCCCGCAGCCGGGGCACCAGCGCACGTCCTGGTCGGTGGCGAAGTCCTTGACGGTCAGCTTCTGCGGCGGGATGGGCGCATTCATGGCTCAGGCCTCCAGACGGGACCGCACGGCGGCCTCGATCTCGGCGATCTTGAAGGGTTGGCCGGTCACCTTGGACAAGCTCTCGAACGGGCGGGCGTAGGTGGCGCGCAGCAGGGTGCACAGCTGGCCGACGTTCATCTCCGGCACCAGCACATGCTCGAACCCGGCCAGCAGGTCGCCCAGGTTTTCCGGCAGCGGCCAGATGTTGCGCAGGTGGATGTGGCTCACCTCCACCCCCTGGGCCCGCAGGTTGGAGACGGCGCGGCGGATGGGACCGTAGGTGGAGCCCCAGCCCACCACCGCCAGCCGGCCGCGCTCCGGCCCCTGGTCGATGGTCTGCGGCGCGATGTCGCGCGCCACGCCGGCCACCTTGTCGTGGCGGTAGGTGGTCATGACCTGGTGGTTGGCCGGGTCGTAGGAGATGTCGCCGGTCAGCGCGTCGCGCTCGATGCCGCCGATGCGGTGGGCGAGGCCCGGCGTGCCCGGCTTCACCCACGCCCGCGCCAGCGTCTGCGGATCGCGGGCGAAGGGCTGGTAGCCCTCGGCCTCGGTGCGGAAGGCGACGGGCAGGCGCGGCAGGCTGTCCACGTCGGGGATCAGCCACGGCTCCGACACATTGGCGATGTAGCCGTCCGACAGCACCATCACCGGCACCATGTAGCGCACGGCGATGCGCACCGCCTCGATGGCGGTGGTGAAGCAGTCCGACGGCGACTGCGCCGCCAGCACCACCAGCGGCGTGTCGCCGTTGCGGCCCCAGACGGCCTGGTAGAGGTCCGACTGCTCGGTCTTGGTCGGTAGGCCGGTGGAGGGGCCGGCGCGCTGGGTGTTGATGATCACCAGCGGCAGCTCCGCCGCCACCGCCAGGCCGATGGCCTCGGTCTTGAGCGCGATGCCGGGGCCGGAGGAACTGGTGACGCCGATGGCACCGGCGTAGGAGGCGCCGATGGCGACGCAGGCCGCGGCGATCTCGTCCTCCGCCTGGTGGGTGGTGACGCCGTAGGCGCCGAGCTTCACCAGATGGTGCAGGATGGGCGAGGCCGGGGTGATGGGGTAGCTGGCGAACACCACCTCCGTCCCGGTCAGCTGCGCCGCCGCCGCCAGCCCGAGGGCGAAGCCGTCGCCGCCCGTGATGGTACGGTAAAGGCCGGCCGGCAGGTCGGCGGCAGGCACCGCGTAGCCGTGGAAGCCCTGCAGCAGCTCCATGGTCTCGCCGAAGGCATGGCCGGCGTTCAGGGCGGCGACGTTGGCGGCGGCCACAGCCGGTTCCTTCTTCGCGAACTTCTGCTGCACCCAGTCCGCCGTCGGGGCGCGGTCGCGGCCGAACATCCAGTAGACCAGCCCCAGCGCCCAGAAGTTCTTGCAGCGCAGGGCATCGGACTTGCCGAGGCCGCTTTCCGCCACCGCCTCCAGCGTCAGCCTGCTGATGTCGACCGGCACCACCTTCCAGTCGGCGAGGCTGCCGTCGTCGAGCGGGCTGTGGTCGTAGCCGGCCTTCTTCAGCTCGCGCGGGCCGAAGTTGCCGGTGTCGACGATGATCATGCCGCCGCGCTTGACCAGCTTGGCGTTGGTCTTCAGCGCCGCCGGGTTGAAGGCCACCAGCACGTCGGCGGCATCGCCCGAGGTATTGATCTGCCGCCCGCCGAAATTGATCTGGAAGGCCGAGACGCCATAGGTCGTGCCCACCGGGGCGCGGATCTCCGCCGGGAAGTCGGGGAAGGTCGCCAGGTCATTGCCGGCCAGGGCGCTCGCCACCGTGAACTGGCCGCCGGTCAGCTGGATGCCGTCGCCGGAATCGCCGGCAAAGCGAACCACGGCGGATTCAAGCGCGATGCGCTCGGCATCGTGGCTGGCGGGGGGGAGGGTCTGCGTCTCGTTCATGCCGTCCTCCGACCGCGGCGGCGCGGCCGTTGCTGCGGAAAAGATACACCCGGCGTCGGGTGCGGTTCAGGCACGGCACCCGCGAAGGGGCCCAATGAATAGATCAACACGCCGACGGCGTCAGCAGGAAAACCAAAGCCGCCGCATCGGAATTACCCGCCGTCCATGGCAGATGTAGGGGGCCACCGGGCAGCCTGCCAGCAGGACGGTTGAAAAAGGGTCAATCAAGAAAACTTCAGGTACAGGTTGGGGCCTCGTCTGACGCCACCCGCGACGGTATTGGCGGATCAGACCTATGTCGCGCTCCGGGATGAGCATTTCCGCCGGAGGTCATGGCACCTTTTCCTGCCAGGGATTTCCTGTATGCTTCACCGACGGGACCTGATGCTTTCTGAAAGATGCGCCGCATGGTCACCTGCTGCCCTCCGTCACCGCCCACCGCCCCCCTGGCCGGGGGCGACGTCCGGACGGACCTGACTGCAGCGGCACTGCTGGATGCCCTGCCCAATCAGATGTGCATCCTGGATGCGTCGGGTCGGGTGGTGGCGGTGAATGCCGCCTGGCGCTCCTTCGCCGCCGAGAACGGACACTGCGGCGGCACCTTCGTCGGCGCCCGCTACCTGACCATCTGCGACAGCACCGAAGGGGCGGAGGCCGGCGATGCCCGGGTGGTGGCCGCCGGTCTGCGCGGCGTGCTTCAGGGCCGGCTGCCGGTGTTCGAGCATGTCTACCCCTGCCATGCCCCCGGCCGGCCGCGCTGGTTCCGCATGCAGGCCTCGCGCCTGGACGACGGGCTGGTGATCCAGCACGTGCCGGCCACCGATCCGGCGCGGGCGGAGTCGGACCTGACGCAGATCCTGTCCTACATTGCCCACGAACTGCGCACGCCGCTCGGCGCCATTGCCGGCTATTCCGACCTGCTGCTGCACGCGCCGGACAGCGTGACGCCCGACATGCGCACCCGCTTCACCAGCACCATCCGGGACTCCTCGCTCTACCTGTCGGGGCTGATCGAGGACATGATGGACCTGGCGCGGTCGCAGCAGCAGAACCAGACGCTCATCCTCAACGAGGCGCCGTGCAGCCTGGCGGACGTGCTGGCCGCCGCCTGCGACATGGTGACCGCCCTGGCCGCCGCCCACGGCGTGGAACTGCGCCCCGATGCCCTGGCAGACGCGGCGCCGTCGGCGGTGGTCCTGGCCGACAGCCGCCGGCTGACCCAGGTGGCCGTCAACCTGCTCAGCAATGCCATCAAGTTCTCGCCGCGCGGGGCGGAGGTGCGCTGCCGCCTGCGCAGCACCCGCTGTGACGGCATGGTGCTGGAGGTGGCCGATCGCGGCCCCGGCATCGCCGCCGAGGAAATCCCCGTCGCCCTCAGCCCCTATGGCCGCACCGCCTCGGCCCGCACCACCGGCGCCCCCGGCCTGGGCCTCGGCCTGCCGTTGTCGAAGGCGCTGGTGGAACTGCACGGCGGCAGCCTGGAAATCGCCAGCGACGTCGGCCACGGCACCACCGTCACCGTCAGCCTGCCGGCGTGGCGGTCGCAGGCCGCCGCCGCCGCCTCGGCCGGGGCTTTGGCAGGCGCGACAGCGGCGGGGGCCTGAGGGGCCGCCCGCCGCCGTCGTCATCACCAGCAAAGGAGTCCGGCCGGCCCTCAGGCCGCCCGCGGACCCGACAGACCCCGCGCCAGTTCGTCCAGCAGGTTCAGCACCTCGTGGCTGGCGTGGTTCATTTCCTCGATATGCTTCAGCGCGCCGTGGTGATCGTTGGCGCCGGCCGCCTTCAGGGCCGCGATGCCGGCGGCATGGACGCGGGCGTGGGGCTGCTCGATCCGCTTGAAGGCCGGCTGGCTGCGGATGGCCGGGTCCTGCACGCTGTCGTACCACTTGCCGAGGCGGCAGTGATGGTGGTCGGGCACCTCGGACACCGCCCACTTGCCGCGACCGATGACGGCGTCGACGATGCGCTTCTTGAACACCACGTGGTCGTTCTTCGCCACCTGCACGATCGCCAGCGCGGTGCCGACCTTGGCGAATTCGCCCACCCGCTCGTTCAGCACCGCCGAGGCCTTGTCCATGGCACGCAGCACGGCGGTGATTTCCTCGTCGTTGCGGCGCGACAGGTCGGCGATGGAGGCGGTGCCCTGGCTCACCTCGTTGGCGGCCATGGTCTGCTGGCTGAGGATGGCGGCGATCTCGGTGATCTTGGCGTTGACGCCGTTGACCTCGTTGGCGATGGCCTGCAGGCGGTCGCCCAGGTCGTGAACGGCGGTGCGCCCCTTTTCCACCGCCGCCGCGCCGCTTTCCATGGCACCGACGATGGTGCCCATCTCGTTGCGCAGGTTCTCGATGCGGGAGCGGATGTCCTCGGTGGCGCGGCCGGTCTGGTTGGCGAGCGTCTTCACCTCGTTCGCCACCACGGCGAAGCCCTTGCCGGCCTCGCCGGCGCGGGCGGCCTCGATGGTGGCGTTCAGGGCCAGCAGGTTGGTCTGGTCGGCGATATCCTCGATTTCCTCGATGATGGCACCGATCTGCGCCGAGGCGTCGGCCAGCCCGTTGACGTTGGACGCGGCCTCCGACACGGCGCGGAAGATGGTTTCCATGGTGGTGACGGCATGGCCGGCGGCGGTGAGGCCCTGGCTGGCCGCCCCCTCCGCCCCGCGGGCGCCGTCGGCGGCGGTGTCGGAGTTGTGGGAAATCTCGCGCACGCTCGCCACCAGTTCCTCGATGGCGGACGCCATGGCCTGGCTCTGGCGGTTGGCGGCGGCGACGTCTTCCATCATGTGGGCGAGCACGATGATGGCTTCGTTGGACTGGATGGCCGCATCAACCACGCCCACCAGATGCGCCTCGGTCTCGTGCTTGAGGGTGGTTTCACGGCTGGACAGCTCGGCCAGGCGGGCGGACTGGGCGGCCTCGCTCTCCGCCACTTCCTGGGCGCGGTCGCGCAGTGATACCAGGGCGCGCGCCATGGCGCCGATCTCGTCACTGCGGTCCTGCGCCGGGATGGACTCGTCGAAGCGGCGATGGCCGATGGCGTCCATCACCCCGATCATGCGGCCGATGGGGCCGGCAATGCCGCGGGCGATGAGCACGCCGAGCAGCGACGCCAGCACCAGCGCCGCCAGCGCCGCCAGCACAGTCGAGCGGCGGGCCGCCGACAGTTCCGCCGTATAGGGGGTGGCATCCATGACGATTTCGGCCACCGCGAAGGGGGTGCCGGAGAAATCGCGCACGGCGCGGGCATAGACGCCGACGTCGCCGCTGCCGTTGTCCAGCCGGCGCAGCTGGTTGGTGCCGGCCAGCGCCGCCGCCAGGTCGTTCTGGTTGAACAGCGAGCCGCCGGGAATGGTGGAGGCGAAGGTGTCGAAGCCGGCGCCGTCGGCCTTCTTCACGTGCAGCGCCACCTTGAGGCCGGTGGCTTCGGAGAACCGCTCGAAGAATACCGGGCCGAAGTCGGTGCCGAATTCCACCGATCCGACATGGCGGCCATCGGCCGTCACCGGCACCACGCCGCGCACGCCCAGGCCGGCGACACCGCTTTCCAGGCCGGTGACCGGCGCCTTCTTCTGGTTGGTCTGCACCACGGTGGCACGGATGGCCGACAGGTCATCGCCGAACTTTTCCGGCTTGTGCAGGCGCAGGTAGCTGGTGGCGGGCGGGGTGTGGAACTGGAACTGGCTCACCGCCCAGTCCTTTTCCAGCGCCTTGTAGCCGGGGCCGAACTGGGCCAGCAGGGCGGCGCGATCATCGGCGGCGAAGGCCTTCTGGGCCTCCGGCAGCCCGGCCACCACCGCCGCCATGGAGGCGGCGCGGAAGGCCTCGGCATCAATGGCCGACATCATCTTCACGTAGCCCTGATCCAGCTGGCGCTGGAGCGTCTTGGAGATCAGGTCGTTGGTGGTCATCAGCGCCGGCACGGACGCCACGGCCGCCGCCAGCCCGGCCACCGCCACCATGGCGAGGCCGATGCGGCCGAGGATGTTGATCTTGATCACTGTCGTCCCCTTCTGTCCCTTAACCCGGGTATGCCCCTACCCCAGCCGGATTAATTCAGAAGACAGAATATACCCTTGGCCGTCGTCAACCAAGACCAACAGGCATGCAGCCGCGCGAGATCAGACTTCCGCCCAGGAGCGGAGGAGATTGGCGCGACTTTTGGTTATAAGGTCGAACACCTCGCTCTTGCCCTCCTTGTCGAACACCGCCCGGCGCGACCGCTCCAGGTCGAACAGGATCTCCCGCCGGGCCGGGTCGCGCACCATGCTCTGCGTCCAGGTCACCGCCACCCGGCGCTCGCCGACGGTCACCGGCGCCACCCGGTGCAGGGTGGTGGACGGATAGACCACGGCGGCGCCGCGCGGCAGCTTGAAGGTCTGGGTGCCGGCCGGCGTTTCCATGGTCAACTCGCCGCCCTCATAGGCATCGGGGTCGGACAGGAAGACGGTGGTCGACACGTCGGTGCGCAGCGGCGGGGCGCCGGCGGGACGCATGATCGGGTCGTCGATATGATCGCCGTAGGTCATGGCCGAGCCGTAGCGGGCGATCAGCGGCGGCATGATGCGCAGCGGCAGCGCGGCAGCGGTGAAGGTGGCGTTGCGCTGCAGGGCGGCCAGCACCATCTCGCGCGCCTTTTCGGCGCTGCGGCCGGACATCTGCTCGTTGTTCTTCACCAGCCGGGCGTGCCAGCCGGCGGTGCGGCTGCCCGACTGGAAGGTACCGGCCTCGATGAGGGCGTCGATCTCCGCCAGTTCCTCGGCCGTCAGGACGTCGGCGATGGCAATCAGCATGACTCTTCTCCCATGGCAGCGCGGCGTGCGGCGCATCCTGGCGGAACCGCCGGGGGAAGCCACACTATTTGTAAGAAAAATATTGGAGTTGCGATTGACTTTCAATTACATTTCATTCATCGAGCCGGCGGCGAGGATGCCGGCACCGGTTGCACCTGGATGAAGGGGTCAGATCGACATGCAGAAGAATTCCGTGAAGCTGTGGAGCGGCCTGGGCGTGGCGCTGGTGCTGGGCGCCGGCGGCAGCGTCGCCACCGCCGACAGCGCCGAGGCCGCCGGCCTGCACGCGGCGCCGCCGGCCCATCACGGCCTGCCAATGACCTTCGTGGCCGGCGGCGAAAGCGGCCACGGCCATGCCCATGGCGGCGAAGGTGGCGAGGGCGGTGAAGGCGGCGAGGCCGGCGCCTTCCAGGGCATCGACGAGCATGCCGCCACGGTCGGCCAGCTGCTGCTGGTGCGCGGCCACCTCGCCATCGGCACCAGCCTCTACGGCGACGGCAAGGCCGACGACGCCCTGCCCCACTTCCTGCACCCGGCCGAAGAGATCTACGAGTCCATCGAGCCGGAATTGCACGAACACAACATCACCACCCTGGGCGACGCGCTGGCGGCCCTGGCCGCCGCCGGCAAGGCCAAGGCCGACGTGGCGGAGATCAACCGCCTGGCCGCCGAGATCGACGGCGTCGTCGCCAAGGCCATCGCCGAGGTCGGCGGCAGCCACCTCACCGACAAGGCTTTCCTGTTCGACGTCGCCGTTCCGGTGATGCAGACTGCCGCCGACGAGTACGAGGCCGCCTTCCGCGACGGCCGCATCGCCAACGTGGTCGAATACCAGGACAGCCGCGGCTTCGTGTGGGCGCTGGCCGACTTCCTGAAGGCCCAGGGCCTGCCGGCCGACGACAAGCTGGTCGCCGCCGTGGACGCCACCAAGCCGGCGTGGCCGGCGGTGCAACCGCCGCAGGCGCCCACCGTCGAGGCCTCGGCCCTGCGGGCGCAGGTGTCGCGCATCGAACTGCTCGGCGGCGAATACCGCAAGTAAGCCGCACCGCGACCGGCGGCGGCGGCCCCTGAAGGACGACGAAGATCATGCGTATCCGTATCATCCTCGGCACTGCCATCTGGGCCGCCGCCGCCCTCGCCCTGCTCGCCGCGCCGTCAGACGGTGCCTCCGCCCAGACGCTGCCGCCGGTGGACCGCGACCTGCTGGGCACCTTCGCCCGCCCGGCCGTGGTGCCCTTCCCCGCCGCCAATCCGTGGTCGGAGAAGAAGGCGGCGCTGGGCGAACGGCTGTTCCACGACGTCCGCCTGTCGGGCGCCAACGACCGCTCCTGCGCCTCCTGCCACATGCCCGACCGCGGCTTCGAGGACGGCCTGCCGACCGGCGCCGCCATCGACGGCACGCCGCTCGACCGCCGGGTGCCGACGGTGCTGAACGGCGCCTGGGGGGCGCAGTTCTTCTGGGACGGCCGCGCCGCCAGCCTGGAGGAGCAGGCCCTCGGCCCGGTGCAGAACCCGCGCGAGATGAACCAGACCCTGCCGGACCTGGTGGAGGAACTGCGCGCCGACGCCGATCTGGTCGCCGCCTTCGCCGCCGCCTTCCCCGACAGCCCGCAGATCACCGCCGACACCATTGCCCGCGCGCTCGCCACCTTCGAGCGCACGGTGGTCTCCGGCGAGGCGCCCTTCGACCGCTGGGTGGCGGGGGATGACGCCGCCGTGCCGGCCGCGGCCAAGCGCGGCTTCGACCTGTTCGTCGGCAAGGCGCAGTGCGCCTCCTGCCATTCGGGCTGGGCCTTCACCGACAACGCCTTCCACGACATCGGCCTGCCCGACGCCGACAAGGGCCGCGGCGCCGTGCTCGCCATGGCGGAACTGGACCACGCCTTCAAGACCCCCACCCTGCGCGACCTCGGCCACCGCGGCCCCTACATGCACAACGGCATGCTGGCGACGCTGGAGGAGGTGGTGGCCCACTACGCCCATGCCCGCGACCCCGACCACGCCATGGACGCCGGCCACGCCATGCACCACGGCCGGGCGCACCCGGAAACGGTCAGCCGCGTCAGCCTGTCGCCGGACCTGCCGCGGATCGACCTGACGGCGGAGGAACAGGCCGATGTGGTCGCCTTCCTGCGCACCCTGGACAGCGACGCGCCGCCGCCGCCGTTCCGGGCGGAAACCGTCGGTCTGCCGGCGGTGATGGTGACCACCACCGACATCAGCCAGAAGGACAAGCAGTTCACCCCCGGCGCCATCCGGGTGAAGGCCGGCGAGACGGTGCGGGTGCTCAACGACGATACCCGCAGCCACAACGTCCGCGTCGACGACCCCAAGCTGACGCTCAACTCCGGCTATCAGGACCCCGGCCAGACGGTGGAGATGAGCTTCCCCGAAACCGGCACCTATCACGTCTTCTGCGGCATCCACCCGAAGATGGAACTGGTGGTCACCGTCACCGAGTGACGTACCCCTCTTGAGCGGCAGCCGGTGGAGTGGTCTACTGGCCGCCGGTTCCGCCGCCTGGGAGACAGACCGCCATGCCCCGCCTGACGCCCGCCACCGCCGGCGCCCTTGCCGCCGCCGCCCTGCTTGCCGCCGCCGCCCCGGCCGCCGCCCAGCAGGCGCCGACGGAACTGGCCGGGCTGACCCTCGGCATGACGCTGGATCAGGCGCGCACGCGGGCGGTCGGCCTCAAGCTGCCGTTCAACGGCTGCGACACGGTGACGGCGGACAAGTCGGACGGGCGGCCGCTGGTCACCATCTGCTCCCACCAGGGGCTGGAGAAGGGCACGCAACTGGACGCCGCCCGCACCGACCTGCAGGTCTGGGCCGACGGCGCCGGCACCGTCTTCGCCATCCGCGCCAGCCAACCCATTTCCTGCCAGCCGGAGGAACAGGTGGCGGTGGTGCGCGACATCCAGGCCCGCTACAAGGGCTTCGCCACCTGGCGCCCGGCCTGGAGCTGGAGCGGCAGCGACGGCACCACCGCGCTCGACGTCGAGATGAAGAACGCCGACGCCCCCTGCGCCGTGCTCAGCGAGCTGCGCACCATCGCCCTGCACGACGCCGTGGCCGAGGCGCTGCGGGCGGAGTTCGACTGACCGCCCCTCCGTCCGCGCGCCCGCTCGGCCGCCGGCGCCCTCAGCGGGCCATGCTGGGGAACTGCTTCACCGTTTCCAGCGCCGTCATGAAGCTGCCGGCGATCTGGTGCGCCTTGACCTGGAAGGCGTGCGCCACCTCGGGCTCGAACAGGTCTTCCGTCGTCTGGGTGAACAGCTCCAGCCACAGGCCGAAGTGCTGCGGCTCCAGCGGCAGGCGCACGTGGGCCGGCAGCGGCCGGCCCTTGTAGCGGCCGGTGGTGAGCATGATGCTCGACCAGAAATCATACATCTTGGCCAGATGCGGGCCCCAGTCGCCGGCGATGGCCTGCTCGAAGATGGGGCCGAGCGTCGCATCCGCCCGCACCTTGTCATAGAAGCGGTCGACTAGGGCGACGATGCCCTCTTCCGTCACCTGATCGCGGCGCATGGAACCCTCTCTGCAAAGATGCATCTGATCCACTCTTTTTAGGCCCCCGGCCCGGCCGGCGCAAGGCCGCCATTCCCGACCATTGCGCTGCAGTTCAGGATGGGCGAGGCTGAAGGCAAGACAACCATAAGCCACGGGGAGCGTCCATGCCGCACGACGGGCACCATCACGATCACGACGGCGACCATCACCAGGACGTGCCGTCCGACCCGGCGCTGCGGGTGAAGGCGCTGGAAACCCTGCTGGTGGACAAGGGGCTGGTCGATCCGGCGGCGCTGGATGCCATCATCGACACCTATGAACACCAGGTCGGGCCGCGGAACGGCGCCCGCGTGGTGGCGCGGGCGTGGAGCGACCCCGCCTACCTCGACCGCCTGCGCACCGACGCCACCGCCGCCATCGCCGAACTGGGCTATGAGGGCCGCCAGGGCGAGCACATGGTGATCGTCGAGAACACTCCGGCCGTCCACAACATGGTCGTCTGCACCCTGTGCAGCTGCTACCCGTGGAGCGTCCTCGGCCTGCCGCCGGTGTGGTACAAGTCCGACGCCTACCGCTCCCGCGCCGTCATCGACCCGCGCGGCGTGCTGGCCGACTTCGGCCTGTCGCTGCCGGAGGAGACGGAGGTGCGGGTGTGGGACTCCACCGCCGAGATCCGCTATCTGGTGATCCCGCAACGCCCGCCCGGAACCGAGGGACTGGACGAGGAGGCCCTGGCCGCCCTGGTCACCCGCGACAGCATGATCGGCACCGGCTTCGCGCGGGAGCCGGCGGCATGAACGGCGTCCACGACATGGGCGGCATGCACGGCTTCGGCCCGGTCCGCCCCGAACCCGACGAGCCTATCTTCCATGGCGAGTGGGAGAAGCGGGCGCTCGCCCTCACCCTGGCCATGGCCGCCTGGGGGCGCTGGAACATCG
The DNA here is from genome assembly GCF_039523075.1 of Caenispirillum bisanense. Taxonomy (NCBI): domain Bacteria; kingdom Pseudomonadati; phylum Pseudomonadota; class Alphaproteobacteria; order Rhodospirillales; family Novispirillaceae; genus Caenispirillum; species Caenispirillum bisanense. The sequence goes on along the minus strand of NZ_BAAAEP010000053.1, from coordinate 5,865 downwards.
ACGTCAGCCGCCACGCCCGCGAGCGCCTGCCGCCGCGCGATTACCTGCGCTACACCTATTATGAAAAGTGGATCGCCGCCCTTGCCATGCTGATGGTGGAAACGGGCCTGATCTCCGCCGCCGAGGCCGCCTCCGGCCGCCCGGACCCGCAGGCACCGCCGGCGCAGCCGCCGCTGACTGCCGACAAGGTCGCGGCCACCCTGCGCCGGGGCGGCCCCAGCGCCCGCCCGGTGGAGGCGGCACCCCGCTTCGCCGTCGGCGACCGGGTGCGGGCGAAGAACCTCAACCCCAGCGGCCACACCCGCCTGCCCCGCTACACCCGCGGCAAGTGCGGCGTGGTGGTGATGCAGCACGGCGGCCACGTCTTCCCCGACAGCAATGCCCACCGCCAGGGCGAAGCGCCGTGCCACCTCTACGCCGTGCGCTTCACGGCGGTGGAACTGTGGGGGCCGGAGGCCGACCCGCGCCACTCCGTCACCCTCGATTTGTGGGAGCCGTATCTCGATGCCGTCTGACCGCGCCGCCGCCGGCTGCCCCGCCGCCCCCGACCGCCCGTTCGCCGAGCCCTGGCAGGCGCAGGCCTTCGCCGTCACCGTCCATCTGGCGGAACGGGGCCTGTTCACCTGGACCGAATGGACGGAAACCTTCGGCGCCACCCTCGCCATGGCCCGCGATGCCGGCCAGCCCGACACCGACGGCAGCGCCTACTGGCGCCACTGGGTGACGGCGCTGGAGGTCATGCTGGCCGCGCGCGGCGTCGCCGACAAGACCACGCTCGACGCCCTGAAGGCGGACTGGGCGGACGCCTACCGCCGCACGCCCCACGGATCGCCGGTGCGGCTGGCCCGCTGACGGGCCGGCCCCCGGCCGCCGGCCGCCGCCGCCGTCACGCCCCCAGGCTGCGGGCCAGTTTCTTCAGGTTGATGGCATCCAGCAGGGCGCGCAGTTCCTGGCGGGCGGCGACGTGGCTCATGCTCAGTTCCACGTTGACGCCCTGCGCCCGCAGGTCGAGCAGCGTCAGCCCCTGCAGGAACAGCTCGCGGTAGATGACGCGCTCGCCCAGCCCCGGCGCGGTGCGGAAGCCGATGCGCGACGACAGTTCATCCACCAGGTCCTCCATCTGCCGCTTCATGCGGCTGTCGACGTGGCTGAGGCGGTTGCGCAGCACGATCCAGTCCACCGAACCGCCATCCTTCAGCGCCCGGTTCTTGCGCGTCTCCCAGATGGAGGCGGCGTAGTGGCTGGGGCCGGCGATGGACATGGTGTCGGGGTCGACGCGGGCGATGACGTCCAGGTCGACGAAGCTGTCGTTCAGCGGCGTGATGAGGGTGTCGGCGAACACATGGCCGGCGCGCGACAGGTAGTTGTCGGAGCCGGCGGTGTCGATCACCACCACGTCGTTGGTCTTCGACAGGTCGGTGATGGCGCGCAGCAGGCGGCGCAGGTCGGTGTCCTTGTCCGGCGACATCTCGATCGGCACGTGGGTCGGCAGCGGCAGCTCCAGGCCGCGGTCGCGGCAGGCGCGGGCGCGGTTCTCGATGTAGCGCGACAGCGTGCCCTGGCGGGCGTCGAGGTCGATGGTGCCGACCCGCAGCCCCTCGTACAGCAGGCTGACGATCAGGTGCATGGCGATGGTGGATTTGCCGGTGCCGCCCTTCTCGTTGCCCATGACGATGGTATGCACCCCGTCACCCTGCGACCAGTTGCGGCGGATGCCCTGCGACGCCTCGGCGTTCATGCGGTGTCCCTCCCCCTCGATGTTCCTCATGACAGGCGCGCTCACGATCCCGCCCGCAGCCACACGGTGGTGTCGTGGAAGGCCGCGCCGCCGGCCGGCGGCGGCGGTTCCGCGCTCGTCAACGTATTGATGCCCTCGCCGCCCGCGAAGTCGGCATTGGGCCAGATGCTTTCGACGATCAGCACGCCGCGCTGCACGCCGTCGAACAGCTGCGCGTGGATCGGCACCTCGCCGCGCCGGTTGCCCAGCACCACCACGGCGCCGTCGGCGACGCCATGCTCGGCGGCATCGGCGGGGTGGATCATCACCGTCGGCCGCTTCTCCAGCTTGCGGCTGGTCGGCGTCTCGGAAAAGCTGGAGTTGAGGAAGTTGCGGGCCGGCGCCGTCACCAGACGGAACGGCCGTTCCTCGCTCACCTCGTCCAGGATCGCCACATGGTCGGGCGCCGCCGGCAGCGCCCCGCCGAGCGGCCCGAGGGCGCGCCAGTCGGGGTGGAAGCGGAAGCGGCCGTCGGGCTGCGGGAAGCCGTCGTGGAAGCAGCCGCCGCCATGGGCCCCGTTGCGGGCCGAGACGTCGATGCCGCCGGCCGCCAGGACCTCCTCGGCCGACGGCCAGCCGCTGGCGCGCAGGGTGGCGTCCACCACCTCCCACGCCGTCATGTGCAAGGTGGGATGCTCCGCCCCCAGACGGCGCAGCAGTTCGTTCACCACCCAGTGGTTTTCCCGCGCCTCGCCGGCCGGGGTGATGACCGGCTTGTGGACCTGCAGGAAGGTGTGGCCGCCGGCCTTGTAGATGTCGGCGTGCTCCAGGAACATGGTCGCCGGCAGCACCACGTCGGCATACTTGGCCGTTTCGGTCATCACCTGCTCGTGCACGCACAGGAACAGGTCGTCGCGCGACAGGCCGGCCTTCACCGTGCGGTGCTCCGGCGCCACCATGGCCGGGTTCATGTTCTGGATGAGCATGGCATGGATGCCGGGGCCGTCGCCCAGTTCCGCCCGGTCGCCGGTCAGCACCCGGCCGATGCGCACCATGTCGAGCCCGCGCTGGCCGGTGCGCGGCACATCCCGCGCCGACAGCAGCCGGTCGTCGATGTGGAAGCCGCCGGAATAGCTGTAGAGGCCGCCGCCGCCGCGCACCGCCCACGCCCCCGTCACCGCCGGCAGGCAGGAGGCTGCGTGCATGGCAGCGGCGCCGTTGCGCTGGCGGGTGAAGCCGTAGCCGAAGCGGATGAAGCTTTTCTTCGTGCTGCCGTAAAGCCGGGCGAAAGCCTCGATCTCCGCTTCCGTCAGGCCGGTGACCGTCGCCGCCCAGGCGGGCGTGCGCTCGCGCAGGTGGGCTTCGGTCTGCGGGCCGAAATCGGTCAGGCGGGCGAGGAAGTCGCGGTCGGCCATGCCGTCGCGCAGCAGGACGTGCATGACGGCGCAGGCCAGCGCCCCGTCGGTGCCCGGCCGCAGCATCAGGTGCATGTCGGCCTGGCGGGCGGTGGCGTTGCGGTAGGGATCGACCACCACCACCCTGGCGCCATGCGCCTTGCGGGCCTTGGCGACGTGGGTCATCACCTGCACCTGGGTATGCACCGCGTTGGTGCCCCACAGGACGATCACCTCCGCCTCGGCGATCTCCAGGCTGCTGGTGCCGAGCTTGCCGCCGACGCCGGCGAACCAGCCGGGATCGGCGGTGCCGGTGCAGATGGAACCGGTCTGGCGCGAGTAGCCGAGCAGGTTGCCCAGCCGCTCGATCCCGTCGCGCTGCACGAGGCCCATGGTGCCGGCGTAGTTGTAGGGCCACACCGCTTCCGGCCCGTGGCGGTTGGCGGCGTCCTGGAAGCGTTCCGCCACCAGGTCGAGGGCGGTGTCCCAGTCCACCGGCTCGAACCGCCCTTCGCCCTTGGCGCCGCGGCGGACCAGCGGGCGGGTCAGGCGGTCGGGGTTGTGGACGCGCTCGGCATAGCGGGCGACCTTGGCGCAGATGACACCATCCGTATAAGGATGATCCTTGGCCCCATGCACCCGGCCGATACGGTCCGGCGCGATCCGCTCCACGGCCAGGGCGCAGGCCGAGGGACAGTCGTGCGGGCAGACGGAGGGAACGATTTCGGCGGCGGTCATCAACACCTAGTGCCAAAGGATGAACGATTCCCCAGACTGTAGCGGCAAAGCCGGCCGCGACGCCAGCCGAACGTTGCGCGACGGACGGATTCAAGCTATCTCGACGGCATCAATTCTCGCCCCGGCGGTGGTCGCCTGGGGTCGTGCCCGCCGTCTGTGCTGCGGCGTGTGGCTGTAGAAGGACTTCGTACCCATGAACCGGCTCGTGCTGCCGGTCGCCGCCATGGCGGTGATCGTCGTCGCCTCCAACATCCTGGTGCAGTACCCGATCAACGACTGGTTGACCTGGGGCGCCCTGACCTATCCGTTCGCCTTCCTGGTCACCGACCTGACCAACCGCACCTGGGGCCCGGCCGCCGCCCGCCGGGTGGTGACGGTGGGCTTCCTGATCGCCGTCGTCATGTCGGCGTGGCTGGCGACGCCGCGCATCGCCGCCGCCTCCGGCGCCGCCTTCCTGATCGCCCAGCTGCTGGACGTCACCCTGTTCGACCGCCTGCGCCACCTGCGCCAGTGGTGGGCGGCGCCGCTGGCGTCCTCCACCGTCGGGTCGGCGGTCGACACCGCCATCTTCTTCGCCGGCGCCTTCATGCTGACCGACGTGCCGTGGGTGTCGCTGGCGGTGGGCGACTACGGCGTCAAGCTCGGCCTCGCCCTGCTGATGCTGGTGCCCTTCCGCGTGGCCATCAGAACGGTCCTGGCGAAGCCCTCGCAGGCTTGATAGAGACAAAGGGGCGGGCCGCAGGGTCCGCCCCTTTTCCTTTGCCTGCCACTACAGAAGAGAGACCTGCCGTGACCGAGCGAATGGATTGCGTGGTGATCGGCGCCGGCGTCGTCGGCCTGGCCGTCGCCCGCACCCTGGCCCTGCGCGGGCGCGAGGTGATCATGCTGGAGGCGGAAGACGCCATCGGCACCATCACGTCCAGCCGCAACAGCGAAGTGATCCACGCCGGCGTCTATTACCCCACCGGCAGCCTGAAGGCGCGGCTGTGCGTGCGCGGCAACCGCATGCTCTATGACTACTGCGACGCCCGCGCGGTGCCCTACGTCAACTGCACCAAGCTGATCGTCGCCTGCTCCGACGACGAGGTGGCGGCCCTGAAGGCGCTGCAGGCCAAGAGCGCGGAAAACGGCTGCCGCCTCGACTGGATGGAGGCGCGCGAGGCCATGGCGCTGGAACCGGCGCTGCATTGCGTCGGCGCCCTGCACTCGCCCACCACCGGCATCGTCGACAGCCACAGCCTGATGGTCTCCCTGCGCGGCGAGCTGGAGGACCACGGCGGCATGATCGCCTTCAAGTCGCCGGTGACCGGCGGCGAGGTGGTGGACGGCGGCCGGGTGCGGCTGGAGGTCGGCGGCGCCGAGCCCATGGCCATCGAAGCCGGGCTGGTGGTCAACTGCGCCGGCCTGGGGGCGCAGGCGGTGGCACGCGCCATCCGCGGGCTCGACCCGGCGACGGTGCCGCCGCTGCACTACTGCAAGGGCAACTACTTCACCATGACCGGCAAGGCGCCGTTCAGCCGCCTCATCTACCCGCTGCCGACCGCCGCCAGCCTGGGCCTGCACTACACCCGCGACATGGCCGGCCAGGGCCGCTTCGGGCCGGACGTGGAATGGATCGACAGCCTGGACTACAGCGTCGACCCGCGCCGCGCCGACAGCTTCTATGCCTCCATCCGCCGCTACTGGCCCGACGTGCAGGACGGCCAGCTGCACGCCAGTTACTCCGGCATCCGGCCGAAGATCCAGGCCCAGGGCGAGCCGACCCGCGACTTCGACATCCAGTCGCCGGCCACGACCGGCGTCGCCGGATATTGCGCCCTTTACGGAATTGAAAGCCCCGGTCTGACATCCTGCCTGGCAATTGCGGACTACGTGGCGGAGATGGTGGCGTGACGGCATCGGCATGGCGCGGCGGGCGAACCGCCGCAGCCCTGGCCGCCCTGGCGGCGGCGGTGGTCCTCGGCGGCCCGGCGGCGGCGCAGCAGCAGCCCGCGGCGGCGCCCGCTGCCGCCGGCG
>NZ_BAAAEP010000052.1:0-32482 GCF_039523075.1 Caenispirillum bisanense | reverse complement strand
GGACATGGCGGCGGCGGTGGCGGCCGGGGGCACCGGCGCGGCTGCTTCCGGCGCCGGAGTCGCTTCGGCCACCGGCGTCGGGGGCAGGGCGGCGGGCGCCTCGACGGGCGCCTGAACCGCCGCACCGGCGGGCAGGGTCGGGGAGGGCGGCAGGGTCGGGGAGGGCGGCAGGCTGGCCGGCGTCACCCGGTCCGGTCGCGGCGGACGGGAGGCGGCGGCGGCCAGGGCGGCATCGCGGCCGCTGCCGAGCCGGAAGGTTTCCTCGGGCACCGGCGGCAGCACCGCCATGCGCTGGCTGCCGCGCTCCACCGGGTGGAAGGCGGCGTCGACGTCGCAGTCAGGGTCGATGGACAGCGCCTCGTATTCCACGTCGCCGCGGAAGTGGCAGCCGTTCAGGAAGGCGACGGCGCGGGCCTTCACCGTGCCGGCGACGGTGCCGGCCGATGCCAGCCGCCCCGCCCCGACGCGCGCGTTCAGCCGCCCGTGCGGGCCGACCACCAGATCAGCCACGGCCAGATCGCCCTTGACCGCGCCCTCGATTTCCAGAGTGCCCGGCGACTGGACGGTCCCGATCACGGTCAGGTCCGGCGCGAAGAAGGATGCCTGCTTGACTGCCATGGGCTCCCGAGTGTCCCCCCTGAGACATAGGGGAGAGTATACCGATCCCGCGGCAATGCGCCACCCGCAAGGCAGCCCCGCCAAAAGCGACGGCGCCGCCCCAGGCCGGGGCGGCGCCGCAGTGCGTCCGGGTGGCGCCGCCGGCGGGCGGCGCGCGGTCCGGGATCAGTTGTCGCCGAAGACGATCTCGACGCGGCGGTTGCGCAGCTCGCGCACGCCGTCGCCGGTCTTCACCAGCGGCTGTTCCTCGCCGTAGGCCTCAAGCGCCATGGCGCTCGCCGGCATGCCCTTGCCTTCCAGGTAGGCGGCGACGGCTTCCGCCCGCTTCTGCGACAGCAGCAGGTTGGAAACGGTGTCGCCGATGGTGTCGGTGTGGCCGGCGATGACGACGCGGGCCGGCTTCTCGCTGCGCCAGTCGTCGAGGACGACGGCGAGCACCTTCTGGGCCTCGGCGTCGATGCGGTCGGTGCCGACCGGGAAGAACACGATGTAGTCGCCCTTCGGCGCTTCCACCACCGGCTGCGGCGCCGGGGCGGCCGGTTCCGGCGTCAGTTCGGCCAGCGCACCCTCGAAGCGGTCACGGCAGAGCTTGATGCCGTCCGGCTCGATGTTCTCTTCCTGCTTTTCGATCCAGCATTCGAAGGCCCCCTGGGCGCGGGCGGCGACCTGCGGCTTGGCGCTGCGGGCGCCGCCGTCGAGGGCGGTGATCAGCTGGGCGCGGGCGGCGGTCAGTTCGGCGGCGCCGACGGCGACGTCGCGGTCGCCCAGGTCGTCGGGCAGCACGGTGCGGCCGGCGGCGGCGGCGCGGGCCTTGGCGAGGAAGGCGGCGGTGTCCGACCAGTCGTAGCGGTCGCGCTCGGCCTCGGCCAGCGCCACGTATTCGCCGAACAGCGCCTGCTGGAAGGCATCCCCCTGCGGAACGAGGCCCTTGACCCCTTCGACATCCCAGGTGCTGGCGCAGGCCGACAGGAAGCCGGCGGATACGCTGACGAGAAGTGCCTTCTTGAGCATGCTTGTCGGAGTCCTTCGCTGAGTCGTTCCAGCCCGAATGTGTCGCTTTCCCGTTGGCGCCCCCCTGCGGACGTTCGGGGCCACACGCTCGCTTGGTCGCGTGATCCACCTCGGTACCGGACCCTTTGCCGGCACAGAAGCACTCACCGTTGTTAAAGGCGGGTCTTTTCAACGTCAAGCGCCGCAACCGCGGCAGCATGGAAATTTCCTACATTCGTCGCAGGATTATCCGCGGGTTCCACTCCAGGTACACGTTATTCATGCTTTGTTCGCAACGGCGTGGTAAGGTCGACGGCCATGACCCAGACCCTGTGCCGCGACTGCCTGACCGAGATCCCCGCCGCCGTGGATGCCTGCCCGGCCTGCGGCTCGGCGCGCGTGCGGCGGCACCCGGAACTGTTCGACCTGTCGCTGGCGCATGTGGACTGCGACGCCTTCTACGCCGCCATCGAGAAGCGCGACCGGCCGGAGTTGCGCGACCGCCCGCTGCTGATCGGCGGCGGCCATCGCGGCGTGGTCGCCACCGCCTGCTACATCGCCCGCCGCTATGGTCCGCGCTCGGCCATGCCCATGTACAAGGCCCGCCAGCTGTGCCCCGATGCGGTGGTGCTGCCGCCCGACATGGCCAAGTATTCCGCCGTCAGCCACCAGATCCGGGCGCTGTTCGAGGCCTGCACGCCGCTGGTCGAGCCGCTGGCCCTGGACGAGGCCTTCCTCGACCTCGGCGGTACGGCGGCGGCGCTGGGGGAAAGCCCGGCGGCGGTGCTGGCGCGGCTGCAGAACCGCATCCGCGACGACATCGGCATCACCGTCTCCATCGGCCTCAGCTACAACAAGTTCCTGGCCAAGATGGCCTCGGACCTGGACAAGCCGCAGGGCTTCGCCGTCATCGGCCGGGCGGAGGCGCGGGCGTTCCTGGCGCCGCGGCCGGTGCGCGACATCCCCGGCGTGGGCGAGGCCTTCGCCCGCCGCCTGTTCCAGGCGGGCTACCGCACCATCGGCGACCTGCAGGGGGTGTCGGAGGCGCGGCTGGCGCAGCAGTTCGGCAAGCTCGGGCGGGCGCTGGCGCAGCGGGCCCGGGGCGAGGACATGCGGGCGGTGACGCCGGAACGGCCGGCCAAGAGCGTTTCCGCCGAAACCACCTTCAACGCCGACATCCACCGCCTCGACGCGCTGGAGGCCGAGCTGTGGCCGCTGTGCGAGAAGGTGGCGGCGCGCTGCCGGCGCGGCGACGTGGCCGGGCGCACCGTGGTGCTGAAGCTGAAGACCCGCGACTTCCGCACCTTCACCCGCAGCCACCGGCTGCCCGACCCGACCCAACTGGCGGAGGTGATCTGGCGCCATGGTCGCGCCCTGCTGAAGCCGGAAGCGGACGGTCGCGCCTTTCGCCTCATCGGCGTCGGAGTCGCCGACCTGTGCGACTCGAGGTTGGCAGACCAGCCCGATCTTTTCACCCATCGCAACGACCGGGACGGGAATCGGGACCGCGCCATTGCGGTCTTGCGAGAAAAATTCGGGCAGAACGTGGTCGAGCGACGAGTTTTTGTGCAGCGGACTCTACCTGACAAGTGACTCGTTTCTACCTGCATGGTAGTTTTATGAACGGATCGTAGAAACCGATTCTCGGCACCAGGGAGAAGCCCATGAAGACCGGACCCCTTCCGGCAGTCGTGCCGGCGCCCCTGGAGGCTGCCGCCAGACCGCCGACTTCCACTGCGCTTGCCGCCGACGAGGCTCTGCTCTCGGCGGTGCCTCTGCTCGCGCCGGCGCCGTCTTCCTCCGGCACCGCCACCGGCGGCGAGGCTTTTGCGCGCCGGCAGGGCGCCGGCTGGGCCGATGTCGCCCGCCTGGATTCCATCCGCAGCGAGGGCGCCCGCGGCAACAAGGCCGCCGCCGAGGCCGCGGCGTCGCAGCGCGTCGCCCTGTCGCGGCTGCGGATCGAGGCGCTGATGCTGGAAGCGCAGATGGCCTCCGCCACCGGCGATGCCGAACGCGCCCGCGCCGTCGCCCGCGCCGTCCGCACCGAAGCCGGCAACATCCGCCAGGCCCTGCGCAGCACCCTCGACTCGGGGCACGGCGACATGGCCGCCTCCGCCGCCGCCTCCTCGGCGGTGAGCCGCGCCCAGGCTGCCGCCCGCGAGGCCGCCAGCCAGGACGGCGGCGACCCCACCGCCATGGCGCCGTGGCGGGGCGCGCCGTCGGCCCGCGAGTCGGCGGCGGTGGAAGCCGCTCCGGCCGGTACTCCCACCTCCACCCTGCACCGCAGCGCCTACGAGGCCCTGCGCCGGGCGCAGCAGGTGCTCGACGAACTGGCGCGGGTGAACTGGACCCGACAGGTGGAAGGCGGCATCGACGATGCCGGCCGCGACCTGCGTGCCGCCGCCGGCGCCGCCGATGCGGCCGGGCTGATCAACCGCCTGGAAGCCGAGGACGGCGCCCTGTGGGGCGGCTACAACGGTCTCGCCTGATCCCTGCGCCGGCCGCTGACGGGCGGCGCTCTTAATCTGTGCAACAGCCGCCGACAGGCGGCCGCTCGGGCCCGGCGGTGCAGCAGATGCGCCGCCGGCCCCATCGCCATTGCCGAAGGGAGTCATCGCTTCCGGCAAAAATGCGGCTGCGGGGCGCGCACCACACGTTTCCCCCATGCATGGGCCCGCGGACCGTGCTATATGTGTGCCATGGGTGCCGGTTTGTGCCGGGCCAGGATGAGGACGTTCGAGGGGACTTCGACACCGCATGCAGCGTCTGTCGAAATCGGTCAAGCCGGATGCGGAAACGGTGGGCCTTCAGGCCCTGGCGTTTCTTGCCGCCGACGACCGTCTCCTTGACCGCTTTCTCGCCCTGACCGGAATGGGGCCGGCAGAGTTGCGGGAAGGCGCGCAGGACCCGATGGTCCTTGGAGCGGTTCTCGATTTCCTTCTGGCCGACGATTCGCTGGTGCTCGCCTTTGCCGCCGCCAGCGATCTTTCGCCCGAAGCCCCCGGGCAGGCCCGCAGGGCCCTGCCGGGATCAACGGCGGACGGCTGGTAACGGCCTTACTCCACCCGCGATCCGCCCGACTGAATTACCGTCCGCCGCGCCGGCAAGGGAGGCGTGTGCGTCTTAGTGAGTTGGATACGAGCACCATGGCGTGGAAACGAGATGCCGGGGACTTTCCCGGTCACAACGGCCCGGGCATGAACCGGCGGTCCCGTTACGATGACGATGCTGGCGGCCCCCCGGCGACCCCGACCGAGGCGTCCGTCAAGTGGTTCAATGCCTCGAAGGGCTTCGGTTTCGTGAAGACCGAACCGGCTGGCGAAGATGCCTTCCTGCACGTTTCCGTGCTGGAGCGCGCCGGTCTGTCCGCCCTGCCCGAGAACACCCGCATCTCCTGCACCGTCCGCCCCGGCGGCAAGGGCCTGCAGGTGGACGCCGTGGTTTCCGTCCTTGAGATGGGCACCCCGTCCAGCGGTGGTGGCTTCGGCGGCGGTGATCGCGGCGGCTTCGGCGGCGGCGATCGCGGCGGCTTCGGCGGCCGTGACCGCGGCGGCTTCGGCGGCGACCGCGGCGGCTTCGGCGGCGGTGGTTTCGGTGGCGGCCGCGGCCGCCCGGAAATCATCGGCGAGTCCGAAGGCGTCGTGAAGTTCTTCAACACCGAGAAGGGCTTCGGCTTCGTCACCCCGGACGACGGCGGCCGTGACATCTTCGTGCACATCCGCGCCGTGGAACGCTCGGGCCTGCAGGGCCTGAACGAAGGCCAGCGCGTGAAGCTGTCGGTCAGCCAGGGCCAGAAGGGTCCGCAGGCCGAGCGCATCGAGATCGCGTAACGCGGTCTTGCCTGCGGGCACGCCCTGAACGACGACGACGGCCGGCCTCCACACCAGGGGCCGGCCGTTTGCGTCTCGCCAAGGCTGTTTGATCGTGACCGCCGCGCCCGGCGCGCCGGGCGGGCCTGCGCGACTGCCCGTGGCCGGCCGGGCGGGCAGCTCATTGCCTGTCGTCCCGCTTCCCGGTGCCCGGCATGACAAAGGCGCCGCAGCCTTCCGGCCAGCGGCGCCTTTGTCATGGTTGGTAGGGGCGGGGGGACTCGAACCCCCAAGACCGAAGGCCACTCGATTTTGAGTCGAGCGCGTCTACCAGTTCCGCCACGCCCCCACAGGCTGGACGCCCGTTCTACACCGCCTGCGCCGTCACCGCAACGGGCGGCGAACATTGCTCCGGCGGCGCCAACCTGATAAAGGACGGCCGGCATTTCCCCGCAAGGAGCCCCGCATCCGTGCTGCAGCGGACCTACGACTGGACCATGCGCCAGGCTAGCCGGCCCCACGCCCTGTGGACGCTGGCGGTGATCTCCTTCATCGAAAGCTCGATCTTTCCCATTCCGCCCGACGTGCTGCTCATCCCCATGGTGCTGGCGGCGCGGGCGCAGGCCTGGCGCATCGCCGCCGTCTGCACGGTGGCGAGCGTTGCCGGCGGCTTTGCCGGCTATGGCATCGGCTATTTCCTGTTCGAAGGCATCGGCCAGGCGGTTCTGAACTTCTACGGCTATCTGGAGAAGTTCGAGACCTTCAAGGCGCTGTACAACGAGTGGGGCGCCTGGATCGTCGGCATGGCGGGCTTTACGCCGTTCCCCTACAAGGTCATCACCATCGCCAGCGGCGTCACCCAGCTGGACCCGGTGGTGTTCGGCATTGCCTCGACGGTGTCGCGGGCGGCGCGGTTCTTCCTGGTGGCGGCGCTGCTGTGGAAGTTCGGCCCGCCGATCCGCGCCTTCATCGAAAAGCACCTGGGCAAGCTGACGGTGGCGTTCTTCGTGCTCTTGTTCGGCGGCTTCGCCCTGCTCAAATTGCTGTGACCATGACCCTGTCGTCCGACCGCCTGGTGCCGCTGGCGATCTTCGCCGTCTGCGCCGCCTCCCTGGGCTCCGCCATGGTTCTGGAGCATGTGTTCGGCGTGATGCCGTGCATCCTGTGCCTGTGGCAGCGGGTGCCCTATGCCGTCGCCGGGGCGCTGGCGGCGGTGGCGCTGGTGCCGGGCCTGCCGGCGCAGGCGCGGCGCTGGCTGGTGGCGCTGTGCGGCGTGGCTTTCCTGGTCAACCTGGGCATCGCCTCCTATCACGTCGGGGTGGAACAGCAGTGGTGGGCCGGCACGGCGCAATGCTCCGCCCCCGCCGGCGGCGCGCCGCAGACCCTGGCCGAGCTGCAGGCGGCGCTGGAAAACCCGCCCACCCTGGCGCGGTGCGACGAGGTGGGCTGGTCCCTGTTCGGGATCTCGCTGCCCGGCTACAATGTGATCCTCAGTCTGCTGCTGGGGGCCGGCTCGCTGCTGGCCGCCGCCCGGCCCGAGTTGTGGAGACGCCGCTGACCATGGATACCACCCCCGACCGCCGCAACATCCGCCGCACCGGCGACGACCGTCTGCCGGGCGAGCCGTCGCGCGACGAGTTCCTGGATCGCCTGTGCCGCGTCAACCACGCCGGCGAGTACGGCGCGGTGCGCATCTATGAAGGGCAGCTGGCGGTGCTCGGCCGGACGCGGGTCGGCCCCACACTCCGCCACATGCTGGACCAGGAGAAGGAGCACCTGCGCTACTTCGCCGATGCCATCGGCCGCCGCCAGACCCGGCCGACCGTGCTGCAGCCGCTGTGGCACGTCATGGGCTTCGCCCTCGGCGCCGGCACCGCCCTGCTGGGCGAGAAGGCGGCCATGGCCTGCACGGTGGCGGTGGAAGAAGCCATCGACGAGCACTATGCCGAACAGCGCGACAAGCTGGGCGACGACGAGGCGGACCTGCGCGAGACGGTGGAACGCTTCCGCCTGGAGGAACTGGAACACCGCGACATCGGCTATGAGAACAAGGCCGAGGAAACGCCGGGCTACAACCTGCTCTACGGCATGGTGCGCAACGGCTCCAAGCTGGCGATCTGGCTGAGCAGCCGGTTCTGATCCCGCCGCTTTAGTCCAGGTCCCGCACCACGCGGAAGCCGACCACATAGCTCCAGACGTCGGCGGCGTTGCGGGCGCGGGCGGCGGAGGCCGCGAGCAGCGGCACGTAATACCAGGCGCCGCCGCGCATCACCCGGTCGCGGCAGCCGGGGTCGGGCTGCCACGGCGACTGCCGGCCGGAGGGTGCGCCGCCGGGCGTCCAGCAGTCCGCCGTCAGTTCCCACAGGTTGCCGTTCATCTCCGTCAGGCCCCAGGCGTTGGGCGGATAGGTGCCGGCCGGCGCGCTGCCGCCGTGTTCCACCACCGCCCCGTCGCAACCGCGGCAGTTGGCCTGTCCCGGCCGCATGGCCTCGCCCCACGGATAAAGGCTGGCGGAGCCGGCGCGGGCGGCCCATTCCCATTCCACCTCGCTCGGCAGCCGGTAGCGCTGGCCGGTGCGGCGCGACAGCCAGGCGGCGTAGCCCTCGGCATCGGCCAGGGTGACGTTGATGACCGGCCGGTCGCCGCGGCCCCAGCCGTGGTCGCTCTGGCCGCCGCGGCAGGCGCCCTCGGCGACGCAGGCTTCCCATTGGCGCCAGGTGGTTTCGCTGCGGGCGATGGCGAAGGGGCGGGTGATCTCCGCCTCGCGCGGGACGGCGTCGGGAACGCGGCCGTCGCCCAGGGTGAACCGCCCCGCCGGAACGGGCACCATCACCGGGCAGACGGCGCAGTCCTGCACCGTCGCCGCCGGCCTGGCCGCATCCTGCTCCGCCGCCGTCGCCGGCGCCGCCGGAGCGGTCGCCAGCAGGGCGAGCAGGGCGGCGAGCCCCGCCGCGTATCCCGTCCGCACCGGCGTCAGGCCTCCTGCGGCGGCGTCTCGACGAAGGTGAGCACTGCCCCGGTCGGGTTGCCCAGGTCGTCGCGGTAGGGCAGGAAGGCGCCGTGGTAGACCAGCCCGTCGTGGCTGAGCAGGAAGCGGTCGGCGACCCCGGTCTCCACCACCGCATGCAGGCGGTCGCGCAAGGCGGGCAGTTCGGCGCGGCAGGTGATGGCGGTGATGGTCTGGCCGATGTCCGTCGCCTGCAGCTCGAACAGCTTGCGGGCCGGCTGGTTGTAGCGGGTGACCCGCAGGCCGCGGTCGATGGCGATGACGGGGAAGCCGATGGACCGCAGGATGTTCTCCAGGTCGGCGTTCACCCCCGCCAGTTCCGACGACTTGATCTGCAGTTCCTCGTTGACGGTGGTCAGTTCCTCGTTGGTCGACTGCAGTTCCTCGTTGGAGGTCTCCAGTTCTTCGTTGGAGCTTTGCAGTTCCTCGTTGCTGGCCTGGAGTTCCTCGTTCAGCGACTGGAGTTCCTCGTTGGCGGTCTCCAGTTCCTCCACCACCGTCTGCAGGTTCTCCCGCGTCGCCACCAGTTCCTGTTCCAGCTCCTGCAGGCGCGGGTCTTCCTCGCCGTCGGGGCGCGGCTCGGCGGTCAGGCCGGCCGGCGGCAGGGCCGGTTCGAACGACACCATGAACAGCTCGTCGGTGGACAGCGCCAGCGGCCGCACCGAGACGCGCACCGTGCGTTCCTGGTTGTCGTGGTAGAACGAGGCCGCCGGCCCCACCAGCTCCGCCCGCTTCTGTTGCGAGCGCACGAATACCGACCGCAGCTCGGCCCGCAGTTCCCGCCGCACCATGGTGAAGATGTTGAGGTCGGGGGTGCCCTGGCCGATCTGCAGGTAGGTCTGCATCTCGCCGTGGACATGCAGGATGCGGCCGTCGCGGTCGACCAGCGCCGTCGGCGGCGCGTAGGCGGCAATGAGCGCGGCCATGGCGACGTCGTTGAGCGACACCTCCTTGCTCTCCCGCCGGCTGCGGGCGCCGTTGGTGTCGGAGCCGCGCGGCTGGAAGGTGGCCATCTGCTCCCGCGCCGGCGGGCGGGCATCGCCGAGGCGGCGGAACAGCTTCCACTTCTTGTCGACGGTGTGGAAGCGGCTGGTGGCGGTGCCGATGGTTTCCGACTTTCCCAGCAGCAGGTATTTGCCCGGATTGAGGGCGTAGTGGAAAATGTTGATGACCTTCTGCTGCAAGGCGGCATTGAAGTAGATCAGCAGGTTGCGGCAGGAGATCAGGTCGATGCGCAGGAACGGCGGGTCCTGGATGAGATCGTGCTTGGCGAACACGATCATGTCGCGCACCGACTTCACCACCTGGTAATAGCCGCCGCGGGCCAGGAAGTAGCGCGACAGCATGTCGCGGCTCATGGTCTTCAGCGCCGCGTCGGGGTAGAGCGCCTTGCGGGCGCGGGCCAGGGCGTCGGCGTCGATGTCGGTGGCGAAGACCTGGACCTGATAGTTGCCCAGCCGCTCCCCCAGGGTTTCCGACAGCAGGATGGCGATGGAATAGGCTTCCTCGCCCGAGGCGCAGGCCGGCACCCAGACGCGGATGGTGTCGCCCGGCTTCTTGTCGCGCACCAGGTCGGGGATGATGCGGGCCAGCGCCTCATAGGCGTCGTCGTCGCGGAAGAAGCTGGTGACGGAGATGAGGATGTCGTTGCGCAGCGCCTCCAGCTCCTGCGGCATCTCGGTCACATAGCCGAGGTAGTCGGCCAGGCTCTCGCAGCGGCAGGCGGCCATGCGGCGGCGGATGCGGCGGGTGATGGTGGTCTTCTTGTAGCCGGTGAAATCGACACCGAGCCGGTTCTTGACCATCAGCAGCAGCCGCTGCACCAGGTCGGAGTTTTCCTCCTCCACGGCGAGGTTGGCGCGCTTGGGGTTGGTCAGCAGTTCCTGCAGCTCGTCGCCCATGCCGTCGGGCGCCATGACGAAATCGACGCAGCCGGTTTCCACCGCCGCCCGCGGCATGCCGGAATAGCGGGCGCTTTCCTCGTCCTGGGCCATGGTGATGCCGCCGCCGGCCTTGATGGCGCGCACCCCGTGGGCGCCGTCGGAGCCGGTGCCGGACAGGATGATGCCGACCGCGTTCTCCCCCTGGTCTTCGGCCAGGGAGGCGAAGAAATAGTCGGCGGAGGGCTTGGGGCCGATGGCGGCATGGGGCTCGCGCAGCCGCAGCACGCCGTCTTCGATGTCGAGGTCGTTGTTGGGCGGGGTGATGTGGATGACGTTGGGCTCGACCCGCAGGCCGTCGGTGATCTCCACCACCTTGAGGTCGGTCTGGCGCGCCAGCAGCTGGGTCAGCATGCTGGGGTGCTGCGGCGCCATGTGCTGCACCACCACATAGGCCATCTGGCTGTCGGCGGGCAGGTTGGTGACCAGATGCCCCAGGGCTTCCAGCCCGCCGGCGGAGGCGGCGATGCCCACCACCGTCACCTTGCGGCGACGACCGCGACGGGAGGGGGCAGCCTCCACCTCGTCGGCGGGTTCCAGCAGATTGTCGTCGGGCATTCACCCACTCCCCTCATCCACGGAGCGCACCGGGCCAACCATCATGCCAGAGCCGCCCGCCGCGTCCGCCCCGACTGACGGATAGGCTGCGGTCCACTCGTCACGGACGGCCGGGTCCGGTTCGTCACCATAGTGTCTCTCGTAGGCGGCAATATATCCGTTCGTATCCTCAAGTCTAGAAAAAGCCCACACAGCCGCTCCGCGTACCAGCGATGACGTGTCGTTGCAGGCTGCATGAAGAACTAGAGGGATGAAATTCCGCTCGCCGCTATTACCCATGGCGACGAATACATTACGGATGAACCGATCGCGGCCGATACGTTTTACTGGTGAAGCGCTGAACAGAAGGCGGAAGTCTGCATCGTCCAGCTGTGCGAGGTCGGCCAGACGCGGCGCCAGGAACTCGGCGCGGGGGCGGAAAGCCTCGTGCGGCGTAAGCTGCCCGAAGCGGTTCCACGGGCAGACGGCAAGGCAGTCGTCGCAGCCGTAGATGCGGTTGCCGATCAGCGGCCGCAGCTCGCGCGGGATCGGCCCCTTGTTCTCGATGGTCAGGTAGCTGATGCAGCGGCGGGCGTCGATCTCGCGCGCCGCCGTAATGGCGCCGGTGGGGCAGGCGGGCAGGCAGCGGGCGCAGGAGCCGCAATGGTCGCCTTCCGGCGGGTCGGGCTCCACCTCCAGGGTGGTCAGGATCTCGCCGAGGAACAGCCAGGAGCCGAAGCCGCGCGACACCAGGTTGGTATGCTTGCCCTGCCAGCCGAGCCCCGCCTGGGCGGCCAGCGGCTTTTCCATCACCGGGGCAGTGTCGACGAACACCTTGATGTCGCCGCCGAAGCGGGCGATGAGCCCCTGGCCCAGGGTCTTCATGCGGCCCTTGATCCAGTCGTGATAGTCGCGGTTGCGGGCATAGACCGAGATGTGGCCGCGCGTCGGATGGGCCTGGAGGACGCGCGGATCGTGGCCGGGACCGTAGTTGACGCCCAGCACGATGGCCGTCACCGCCTGCGGCCACAGGCTTTGCGGGTTGGCGCGACGGTCGGCGGTATCGGCCATCCACGCCATGTCGGCATGGCGGCCGTCGGCGAGGTAGCCGTCGAGGCGGGCGCGCACCTCCGGCGGCAGCGTGGCGCGGGTGAAGCGCACGCTGTCGAACCCGAGGCGCCGGGCCTCGTCCACGATGACCTGCTTGGTGTCCGCCATGACCGCCAGATAGGCTCGGGCGGGCGCCTACGCCAGCGGGGCGATGTCGCCGCGGGCCTGATCCTCCTCGAAGCGGGCGGCGAAGTCGGCCAGCCGGCCGTCCTCGATGGCGCCCCGGATGCCGCGCATGAGATCCTGATAATATTGCAGGTTGTGCTGCGTCAGCAGCATCATGCCGAGGATTTCCTCGCAGCGGATCAGGTGGTGCAGGTAGGCGCGGCTGTACTGCCGGCAGGCGGGGCAGGAGCAGTCGGCGTCCAGCGGGCGCGGGTCGTCCATGTGGCGGGCGTTGCGCAGGTTCACCGTGCCGCGGCGGGTGAAGGCCTGCGCCGTGCGCCCCGACCGGGTCGGCAGCACGCAGTCGAACATGTCGATGCCGCGCATCACCGCGCCGACGATGTCGGCCGGCTTGCCGACGCCCATCAGGTAGCGCGGCTTGTGCTGCGGCATCAGCGGGGTGGTGAACTCCAGCGTCGAGAACATGGCCTCCTGCCCCTCGCCGACCGCCAGGCCGCCGACGGCGTAGCCTTCGTAATCGAGCGCGTTCAGGGCCTCCACACTCTCCCGCCGCAGATCCTCGAACACCGAGCCCTGGACGATGCCGAACTGGCCGTAGCCGGGGCGGGCGACGAAGGCCTTGCGCGACCGTTCCGCCCACCGCATGGACAGGCGCATGCTTTCGGCCGCCTGCTCGTGGGTGGCGGGGAAGGGGGTGCACTCGTCGAACGCCATGGTGATGGTGGCGTCGAGCAGGTGCTGGATCTCGATGGAGCGTTCCGGCGTCAGGTGGTGGCGCGAGCCGTCGACGTGGCTCTGGAAGGTGACGCCGTCCTCGGTCAGCTTGCGCAGCTTGGCGAGGCTCATGACCTGGAAGCCGCCCGAGTCGGTGAGGATCGGCCCGCGCCAGTTCATGAAGTTGCGCAAGCCCCCCAGCGCCGCCACCCGCTCCGCCGTCGGGCGCAGCATGAGGTGATAGGTATTGCCGAGGATGATCTGCGCGCCGGTCGCCCGCACCTCTTCGGGGCGCATGGCCTTCACGGTCGCCGCCGTGCCGACCGGCATGAAGGCGGGCGTGTCGATGGTGCCGTGGGCGGTGTGGACGCGCCCGAGGCGGGCGGCGCCGTCGGTCTTCAGAAGCTCGTAGCGGAAAACGTGGGTCACGCGGGAATGTCCTCGTCGCAGCGTTCCAGCAGGCTGCCGTCGCCGTAGGAATAGAAGCGGTAGCCGGTGTCGATGGCATGGGCATAGGCCGCCCGCATGCGGTCGAGGCCGCTGAAGGCGCTGACCAGCATGAACAGGGTGGAGCGCGGCAGGTGGAAGTTGGTCACCAGCCGGTCGACCATGCGGAAGCGCCAGCCGGGGGTGATGAAGATGTCGGTCGGGCCGCTGAAGGGGTGCAGCACGCCGGCCTCGTCGCCGGCGCTTTCCAGCAGGCGCAGGGCGGTGGTGCCCACCGCCACCACCCGGCCGCCGGCGGCGCGGGCGGCGTGGACGCCGTTCACCGCCTCTGCCGTCACCTCGCCGATCTCGGCATGCATGCGGTGGTCGGCGGTGTCGTCGGCGGTGACCGGCAGGAAGGTGCCGGCGCCGACGTGCAGGGTCACGAACACCCGCGACACCCCGCGCGCCTCCAGCCGGGCCAGCAGGTCCGGCGTGAAGTGCAGGCCGGCGGTGGGGGCGGCGACGGCGCCTTCCTTCTCCGGCGCGGCATAGACGGTCTGGTAATCGGTGCGGTCGCGCTCGTCGTCGGCGCGGCCCATGTAGGGCGGCAGCGGGATGTGGCCGTGG
Source organism: Caenispirillum bisanense (assembly GCF_039523075.1). NCBI lineage: Bacteria > Pseudomonadati > Pseudomonadota > Alphaproteobacteria > Rhodospirillales > Novispirillaceae > Caenispirillum > Caenispirillum bisanense. The sequence goes on along the minus strand of NZ_BAAAEP010000052.1, from coordinate 18,575 downwards.
TCCTTCAGGGCATCCATGAGCGCCTGGCCGCCGCGGTCGAACTTCAGCCGCACGTCGCCGCCGTCCTTGTCCTCCACCACGGCCTCGAAGCCGTCGGCGAAGGTGATGGTCTGGCCCGGCTTCAGCTTCTTGGCGCCCTTGGCGAAGGCCCGCCAGGTGTCGTCGGCAAGCCGCATGTGCAGCGTCACCTCCACCTTGGCCTCGCCGCGCCGGCCGAGCAGGCGCGCCGGGATGACGCGGGTGTCGTTGAACACCATCACGTCGCCGGGCTGCAGCAGGTCCGGCAGGTCGCGCATGATGCGGTCGTCCAGGCCGTTGGCGCGGACATGCAGGCAGCGGGCGGAGTCGCGCGGCGAAACCGGGCGGTCCGCAATGCGCTCGCGGGGGAGATCGAAGTCGAAGGCGTCGACGCGCATGGGGCGGCAGGGCTCGATGGCTGGGAAAACTGGTGCGAAAGCGGCATCCGGCCCCACCATATGGGGACCCGCCGCCGACGACGGTATGCCCGATGGCGGGGCCGCGGACAAGCGCGGTCCCGGCGGGCGGCGCATCATGCTATGGTGATCCGCCGCGGGCAAGGGACGCGAAGCCCACCCGCCTGTCTTCGGGGGAGGAGACGGCCGCCGGCATGGAGGGGTTCCGATGGCCGACAGCACCACAGCCGCGCCCGCGCCGCTGCGCGAGGCGCTTTCCCGCCACCCGTTCTTTTCCGACCTGACCCCGGCGCGGCTCGACCGTCTGGCCGCCTGCGCCCGCCTGCGCGACATCGGCGCCGGCGAGATGCTGTTCCACCAGGGCGGCGATGCCGACCGCTTCTTCGTCCTGACGCGCGGCACCGTCTGCGTCGAAAACCGCACCGATGGCCGCCCTTCCGTGCTGCAGACCCTGCACGAGGGCGACGTGCTCGGCTGGTCGTGGCTGACGCCGCCGTTCCGCTGGGCCTTCGATGCCCGCGCCGCGGCACCGGGCCAGGTGGTGGAGGTGGCGGTGGCGCCGCTGCGGCTGGCCTTCGCCGCCGACGGCGCCTTCGGCTATGCGGTGGTCAGCCGCTTCGCCGGCGTGATGGGCCAGCGCCTGCGGGCCGCCCACATGCTGATGCTGGAGCGCGGGGCGGGCTGAGCGGCGGCAACGCAGCGTTTCCGGCGACGGCCTTTTCAGGCGGGGCTGGGCGCCTCATCTTGCAGGCAAGGAAACATTCCTGCCTGGAGGGCCTTGCCATGACCGTTGCCCCGTCCCCTGCCGCCGCCTCTGCCGGTTCTGCCGCCGCCGCACCGGCTTCCCGCACCGTCGCCCGGGTGGTGGCGGGCATGCCGGCCGAGGACGGCGCCGGCGTGCGCCTGACCCGTCTGGTCGGCCAGCCGCGGCTGCCGGACCTTGACCCGCTGCTGATGCTCGACCGCATCCAGAGCGACGACCCTGGCGCCTACATCGCCGGCTTCCCGCCGCACCCGCACCGCGGCTTCGAGACCGTCACCTACCTCGTGCAGGGCCGCATGCGCCACCGCGACAACCACGGGCACGAAGGGCTGATCACCGACGGCGGCGTGCAGTGGATGACCGCCGGCCGCGGCATCGAGCATTCCGAGATGCCGGAACAGACCGACGGGCTGCTGTTCGGCTTCCAGCTGTGGCTCAACCTGCCGGCGGCGGAAAAGATGCGCGAGCCCTGGTACCGCGACATCCCGGCGGCCGACCTCGCCCGCCTGACACCGGCGCCGGGCGTGGCGGTGACGCTGATCGCCGGGCGGTGGGATGCGGCGGAAGGGCCGGCGCCGCAGCGCTCCACGGCGCCCTTCATCGCCGACGTGGCGCTGGCGCCGGGGGCGGCGGTGGACATTCCCATCCCCGCCGGCCACGCCGCCTTCGTCCACCCCTTCGCCGGCAGTGTCACCCTCGGCCCGGCGGGCGAGGGCGAGCGCGTCCATGATGGCTGGCTGGCGGTGCTGGGGGAGGGGGCGGCCGTGCGCGCCGCCGCCGATGCCGACGCCCCCACCGGCGCCCGCCTGCTGGTGGTCGCCGGGCGGCCCCTGCACGAGCCCATCGCCAAATACGGCCCCTTCGTCATGAACACCCGCGACGAGGTGATCCAGGCGGTGGACGACTACCGCGCCGGCCGGTTCTGACGCGGTGGCGCCGGACGCGGGTCTGCCCGTCCGGCGCCGTGCGTTCTGCGTCCGCCTCAGTCGCGGTCGTCGATGAGGATGGTGTCGCCCTGGATGTCGACGGCCATGGTGACGGCGCGGTCGCGGCTGATCTCCCGGTTGACCCTCCGTCGTGACCCGCCGGCCCCATGCCGGCGGTGGCGCCACAGTAGGAGAGGACGCCCCGTCGCCGCCCCTGCCGGTCGGCGGGGTACGGCGCCGGCGGTGTCCGACGCTGCCCGCCTCAGCCGGCGACGTTGAGCATCTCGCACATCATGCGGCCGTCGCGCAGTTCCATGAACAGACGATAGCCGCCGGCGGCGCGGCCCTGGCTGCGGGCGAAGTCGGCGGCGGCGGGGCGGTCGGGGAAGCGATGGGTGCGCGGGTCGCCCTCGCGGCGGACCGCCCAGGCGATGGCCTCGTCGCCGCCGTCCGGCTCGCGGACGACGTGGAAAACGGGGGTGCGGCACCCGGCTGCGACGGCGGCCGGGGCGGCGTGTGCGGAAACGGCGGACATGGCCGGAATCCCTTGCTGGCGAACCTGCGGAAGGCCGTTACTCTGCCGCAGGCCGCACGCCGCCTCACCCTCTGAACGGAGGGGCCGAAGGGAGGAGGCACGCCCCCGCCGTCACCACCGCCGGAGTGGCGTCGGTCAGCGGGCGGCGACGTTCAGCATCTCGCACATCAGGCGGCCGTCGGCCATTTCCAGGAACAGGCGATAGCCGCCTGCCGCCTCGCCGGTTTCACGGGCGAAGCGGGCGGCCGCCTTGCGGTCGCTGAAACGATGGCTGTGGGCTTCACCGTCGCGGCGCACGACCCACCGGCCGCTGTCGTCGCGCACCACATAGAGCACCGGCTTGCCGGTCACGTCGGTCACGGGCATCACGTCCAGCTGCATGACCCAACCTCCACCAAGGTTGATCCGACAGCGACGATTATCACCCGTGCCGTTCGCGGGGCCTATCACTTTCGATGGGTATGGATGACGGTTTCGATGATGCCGTGGCAAAGCGGCAACAGCTCCGCCCCGGGCGCATCAGGAAGGGTTACGTCGCGCGCGCGTGCAGGGCTATGATGATGCGCAAGATCCACCTCAGGTCGCCTGGATGTCTGCGCCTAATTCCTACATCTCCACCTTCGCCGGAAGTACCGACTTCGGCCTCATCAGCAGCGATCAGGCGTCGGCAATCGGGCAGCCGTCGGGCCCGATCCGGCTATGTCACGGCGTGCCGGGGCGTAACGGCTTCGGCTTGACCCACATCGAGGGCTATGAGAACCGCCTCAGGGAACTGAACGGCCTCGGCTTCTCCAGCGTGATAACCTACTGCCACTATGTCGCCGAGAACTTCGAGGCGATCCACGAGGGCCATAGCGGCCGGTTGATCGTGGCGCGGAAGCGACTCGACCGCCGGCTTGTTCATCTCACCCTTGTGCTTGACTTGCGATCGACGAGCGACGGCCATGTCTGGTCGATCGTCACCGGCCTCCCCAAGCGTGTGCTGCGGGAGCCGGTGCTGTGGCAGAAGGAAGGGCGGAAGGGAGGGTGCGAACCCGCTCCGGACGCTGCCTCGCGTCCCCGCTTTGCGACGTTGACATTGCCCGGGACAAGATCCTGAGGCGGCAATGCGTCCAAACGCGCGCGGCTTCCGTCTGCCATACATTATGTACGCTCAGCACACGCTGTGCAACGCCCGCTGTGTCGCGGCCGCACGCGCCTGCGCACGCATCACGCCTTCTTGACCTCGTTGCCGATCACCTGGATGTCGACGGTGGTCTGGCGGGTGCGGCCGGCGACGCTTTCCGCTTCCGAGCGCACCGTCGGCGGCATCTTGTTGTCCAGGTGGCCGTTGACGATGCCCAGCACCAGGTCGTCCTTGAACAGCAGGTTCAGCTTGGCGTTGCCGCCGACGTGAATGTGCTTGATGCCGGTGGTGCCGGGGGCGGAGCGGCCGCGGGCGGTGCCGGTGATGACCATGCGCACGGCCTGCGCCATCTTGGCGTCGCGGCCCTTCACCTCGTCCCAGGCGTCCTTCACCACCTTGCCGGTGTCGACCTTGGTTTCCTCTTCCTGCTTCTGGACCTTGAGGATGTCGTCGATCTTTTCCGCCACCTGCTGGATGTGCGCCTCGGTGGCGCGGCCCTCGTCGGGGAAGGCGGCGTCGATGGCCTTGGTGATCTTGGCCTTCACCTCGTAGTCCGGCACTGCGGTGCCGGCCTTGATCTTGCGGCCAAGCTCCTTGGCGGCATCCTGCTTCAACACCTTGGCGAGCTGGCCCGAATTGAGCGTCATGGTAATCCCCCTGTCCTACGTCCCCGGTTGAATGGCTGCGGCCATAAGGTGCGCAGCAGCTTCATCCTACCAGAGGCGTCGGAAAGAAGAACAACCTTTGCAAGATTGTTTTCCGCTTTTCCCGAAGGGTTTCAGGCGAGACTGCGCGCCAGGTCGGCCAGCTTGCCGAACGGGGTTTCGCCGGCCGCCAGCGCCACCGGCCCCACCTTCTTCAGCCCCTCGCGCCCGAAGCGTTCGCGGATGAACTCCTCCAGCCACTCGGTCGCCTGGGCGGTGCGCAGGGACGCCAGCAGGTGGCGGTCGCGCAGGTGGGCGAGGTGGCGGTCCATGGCGGCGATCACCCCGTCCACCCCCTGCTTGTGCATGCTGGAGACCAGCAGCACCGGCACCTCCCACCCCTCCATGTCGCCTTCGGCCAGCGACAGGGCGCCGTGGACGTCGGCGCTGGCGCGCTCGGCGGCGGCGCCCATGTCGGCCTTGGTGACCAGCACCAGGTGGGGGATTTCGGCGATGCCGGCCTTCATGAACTGCAGGCTGTCGCCCGATCCGGGCTGGACGCAGAACACCACCGTATCGGCCACCCGGACCACGTCGGTTTCCGACTGGCCGACGCCGACGGTTTCGATCAGCACCACGTCATAGAGCGCCCGCATGACCACCATGGCGGCGATGGTCAAGCCGGCGAGTCCGCCCAGGCGGTCGCGTGCGGCCATGGAGCGGACGAAGACGCCCTGGTCCTCCGGGTCGGTCTGCAGGCGGGTGCGGTCGCCGAGCAGGGCGCCCTTGGACTTGCGCGAGGACGGATCGACGGCGATCACCCCGACGGTCCGCCCGCGCGCCCGCCAGCCGCCGATGAGGGCGTTCATGAGGGTGGACTTGCCGACGCCCGGCGGGCCGGTGATGCCGATGACATGGGCCCGCGGCCGCTTGTACGCCTCCGCCAGCAGTGCCACGGTTTCGGGCGCATCGGGCCGCGCCTCGATCTGCGCCAGCGCCCGGGCCAGCGCCGCCTTGCCGCCCTCTTCAAGCGTCTTCAGGTCCATGGGAAAGGCCCCTGCCGGTTTTGGGGAACCACAAAGACACCAAGACACCAAGGCGGCGGAGCCTGCCTCAGCGCCGGCTCTTTGTGCCGGCGCATCCCAAGTCTTCGCCGAAGGCATTCTCGTTCTGCTGCGCAGGGCGGGGCGGAGTTCGGCGCTGGAAGCCGAACCCCGCCCTCTTGGTGCCTTTGTGCCTTGGTGGTTAAGACAACCTCACGCCGTCGTGTCGCGATGCTTGCCCAGCACCGCCTGCGCCGCCGCCAGGCGGGCGACGGGGACGCGGTAGGGGGAGCACGACACGTAATCCAGCTTCAGCGCCTCGCAGAAGGCGATGGAGGACGGGTCGCCGCCGTGCTCGCCGCAGATGCCGAGCTTGATGCCCGGCCGCGTGCTGCGGCCGCGGTCGGCGGCGATCTGCACCAGTTCGCCGACGCCGTCCTGGTCCAGGCTGGCGAACGGGTCCTTCTCGTAGATGCCCTTCTCGCGGTAGTAGTGCAGGAACGGACCGGCATCGTCGCGCGACATGCCGAGCGTGGTCTGGGTCAGGTCGTTGGTGCCGAAGCTGAAGAAGTGGGCGGTTTCGGCGATCTCGGCGGCGCGCAGGGCGGCGCGCGGCAGTTCGATCATGGTGCCGACCACGTAGTCCAGCGTCTTGCCCTTGGCCGCGAAGACCTCTTCCGCCGCCTTGTCGACGACGGCCTTCATCAGGTCCAGTTCCTTCTTGGTGCCGACCAGCGGGATCATCACCTCCGGCTCGACCGTCTGGCCGCTGGTCTGTGCGACCTCCACCGCCGCCTCGAAGATGGCGCGGGCCTGCATCTCATAGATCTCGGGGAACGACACGCCGAGGCGGCAGCCGCGCCAGCCGAGCATGGGGTTGCTTTCGTGCAGGCGCACGATGGCGGCGCGGATGGTGCCTTCGTCCACCTCCGCCGCCTTGGCGACGTCGGCGATTTCCTCGTCCGACGACGGCAGGAACTCGTGCAGCGGCGGGTCGAGCAGGCGCACCGTCACCGGCAGGCCCTGCATGATGGTGAACAGGTCGACGAAATCCTGCCGCTGGTAGGGCAGCAGGGTGTCCAGCGCCTTGCGGCGGCCGGCCTCGTCGTCGGCCAGGATCATCTGGCGCATGTGAATGATGCGCGCCGGGTCGAAGAACATGTGCTCGGTGCGGCACAGGCCGATGCCTTCGGCGCCGAACTTGCGGGCGGTTTCGGCATCCAGCGGGGTTTCGGCGTTGGCGCGCACGCGCAGGCGGCGGATGCCATCCACCCACTGCATCAGGATGCCGAAGTCGCCGGTCAGTTCCGGCTGGATGGTCGGCACGGCGCTGGCCATGACTTCGCCGGTGGAGCCGTCGAGGGTGACGGTGTCGCCTTCCTTCACCGTGCGGCCGCGGGCGATGAAGGTCTTGGCCTTGTAGTCGACCCGGATTTCACCGGCGCCGGCGACGCAGGGGCGGCCCATGCCGCGGGCCACCACGGCGGCGTGGCTGGTCATGCCGCCGCGGGTGGTGAGGATGCCTTCCGAGCAGTGCATGCCGCCGATGTCTTCCGGCGAGGTCTCGATGCGGACCAGGATCACCTTCTCGCCGCGCTTCACCCACTCCTCGGCGTCGTCGGCGGAGAACACCACCCGGCCGGAGGCGGCGCCGGGGGAGGCCGGCAGGCCCTTGGCCAGCACGTCCTTCTCCGCCTGCGGGTCGAGCATGGGGTGCAGCAGCTGGTCGAGCTGCGCCGGGTCGATGCGGTCCACCGCCTCGGCCTCGGAGATCAGGCCCTCCTGGCACATGTCGACGGCGATCTTCAGCGACGCCTTGGAGGTGCGCTTGCCGGTGCGGGTCTGGAGCATCCACAGCTTGCCGCGCTGGATGGTGAACTCCATGTCCTGCATGTCCTTGTAGTGCGCTTCCAGGCGGTCGCGCACGTCACACAGGCCACGGTACAGCTCCGGCATCACCTCTTCCATGGCCGGCAGGTCGGACCCGTGGATCTGCTTGCCGTGGATGGTCAGGTGCTGCGGTGTGCGGATGCCGGCCACCACGTCCTCGCCCTGGGCATTCACCAGATACTCGCCGTAGAACACGTTCTCGCCGGTCGAGGGGTCGCGGGTGAAGCACACGCCGGTGGCGCAGTCGTTGCCCATGTTGCCGAACACCATGGCCTGGACGTTCACCGCCGTGCCCCATTCGGCCGGGATGTCGTGCAGGCGGCGGTAGGTGATGGCGCGCTGGTTCATCCAGCTGCCGAACACCGCGCCGATGGCGCCCCACAGCTGTTCCTGCGGGTCTTCCGGGAAGGGCCGGCCGAGTTCTTCCTGCACCTTGGCCTTGAAGCGGCCGACCAGTTCCTTCCAGTCGTCGGCGGCAAGGTCGGTGTCGAGGTCGACGCCGCGGTCGTCCTTGAGGTCCTGCAGCAGTTCCTCGAAGTGGTGATGTTCCACCCCCAACACCACGTCGCCGTACATCTGGATGAAGCGGCGGTAGCTGTCGTAGGCGAAGCGCGGGTCGTCGGACTGTTCGATCAGCCCCTGCACCGTCTCGTCATTGAGGCCGAGGTTCAGCACCGTGTCCATCATGCCCGGCATGGAGGCCCGCGCGCCGGAGCGCACGGACACCAGCAGCGGGTTCTTGCGGTCGCCGAAGGTGGCGCCCATCACCTGCTCGATGCGGCGGATGCCCTCGGCCACCTGGTCCTTCAGGTCGATGGGGTAGGTTTCACCGTTGGCGTAATAGTAGGTGCACACCTCGGTGGTGATGGTGAAGCCGGCCGGCACCGGCACGCCGAGCGACGACATCTCCGCCAGGTTGGCGCCCTTGCCGCCGAGGAGGTTCTTCATGTCGGCGCGGCCTTCCGCCGTGCCGTCCCCGAAGGTGTAAACCCACTTCGCCATGGCTGTTTTTCCTACCCTTCGATCTTGCTGAAGTCGGCCACCTCGCCCATCACCGCGACGATGCGGCCGAGCAGGTGGAGACGATTGCGGCGCAGTCCGGCGTCCTCCGCATTCACGGTGACGTCGTCGAAGAACGCATCCACCGGCGCCCGCAGACCCGCCAGCGCCGCCATGGCACCGGCGAAATCCTCCGCCGCCAGGGCGGAGCGGGCGGCCGGCTCCGCCGCATCCAGCGCCGCCGCCAGGGCCTGTTCCTGGGGCAGCACCAGCGCGCCGGAGTCAACCGCGCCGCGATAGGCAACGCCGTCCTTCTTCTCTTCGATGCGCAGGATGTTGGCGGCGCGGCGATAGGCGACCAGCAGGTTGGCGCCGTCCTCCGAGCCGACGAAGGCCGACAGCGCATCGACGCGCGCCAGCAGGCGCACCAGATCATCCTCGCCGCCGAGCGCGAAGACGGCCGTCACCAGATCGTGGCGGACGCCGGCCTCGCGCAGGTGGACCTTCAGGCGGTCGGCGAAGAAGTCGAGCAGCTCCGCCGGCACCGCCGCCTCGCGGGCGCCGGCGACGTGCTTCGCCTCGACGAAGGGTTCCGTCGCGTGGGCGAAGATGGTGCGCAGCGGCAGCCGCAGCCTGTTCTCCAGGATCAGCCGGATGACGCCGAGCGCGGCGCGGCGCAGGGCGAAGGGGTCCTTCGATCCGGTCGGCTTTTCCTCGATGCCGAAGAAGCCGGCCAGGGTGTCGATCTTGTCGGCCAGCGCCACCGCCACCGACACCGGCGCCGTCGGGCAGCGGTCGTTGGGGCCGAGGGGGGAGTAGTGTTCCGCCACCGCATCGGCCACCGCCTGCGGCTCGCCATCGCCGAGGGCGTAGTAGCGGCCCATGATGCCCTGCAGTTCCGGGAACTCGCCCACCATGCCGGTGGACAGGTCGGCCTTGGCCAGATGGGCGGCGCGGTCGACCTGGGCGGCATCGGCGCCCATGTGGGCGGCGATTTCGCCGGCGAGCCGGCGGATGCGGCTCACCTTGTCCCAGTCGGTGCCGAGCTGGGCGTGGAACACGCGCTCCTTCAGCTTGTCGACGCGGCTTTCCAGCCGCGCTTTCCGGTCCTGGTCCCAGAAGAACTTGGCGTCGGACAGGCGGGCGCGCAGCACGCGCTCGTTGCCCGCCACGATGGCCTGACCGCCGTCTTCCGCCACCATGTTGGCGACGACGACGAAGCGCGGCGCCAGGCTGCCGTCGGGGTTCAGCACCGAGAAGTACTTCTGGTGGCTGCGCATGGAGGTGGTGAGCACTTCCTGCGGCACGCCCATGAACTGTTCGTCGATGCGGCCCATGAGCACCACCGGCCATTCCACCAGCCCGGTGACTTCGCGCAGCAGGCCCTCGTCTTCCTTCAGCATCAGGCCCTCGGCCTCGCACAGGCGCTGGGCCTCGGTCAGGATGACGCGGGCGCGTTCGGCCGGGTCGAGCATGACGTAGGCGGCGCGCAGCTTCTCGCGGTAGCCGTCGAAGTCGCCGACCGTGAACGGCTCCGGCGCCAGGAAGCGGTGGCCCACCGTTTCCGCCCCGGCGCGCACGCCGGCGTAATCCACGTCCACCTCGCGGCCGTTGAGCAGCGCCACGATGCGGTGCAGCGGCCGCACCCAGCGGGTCGGGTTGGTGCCCCAGCGCATGGACTTGGGCCACGGCAGGTCGGCCAGGGCCTGTTCCACCACGTCCTTCAGCACCTCGACCGTCTCGCTGCCGGGCCGTTCGACCACCGCGAACCACACCTTGCCCTTGGGGGTGTCGCGCTGCTCGCACTGGTCGAGCGTCAGGCCGGTGGAGCGCAGGAAGCCGTCGACGGCGGCGGCGGGCGCATCGACCTTGGGGCCCTTGCGCTCCTCCTTCACGTCGGGCTGGCTGAGCGGCAGGCCTTCCATCACCACCACCAGGCGGCGGGGGGTGACGAAGGCGCGCGGCCGTTCCGGCGTGATGCCCTGCTTTTCCAGGCCGGTGACGATGAGGGTCTTCAGATCCTCGGCCGCCTTGGCCTGCATGCGGGCGGGGATTTCTTCCGAGAAGACTTCGAGCAGGAATTCGGTCATGGCCTCAGCCCTCCGCCACGGCGTGGCCGCGGGACTTGAGCCAGCCCTCGCAGCAGGCCTTGGCGAGCGCCCGCACCCGGCCGATGTAGGCGGCGCGTTCGGTGACCGAGATCACCCCGCGCGCATCCAGCAGGTTGAAGCGGTGCGAGGCCTTGATGCACTGGTCATAGGCCGGCAGCGCCAGGCCGGCGGCCAGCAGCTTCTGGCACTCCGTCTCGGCGTCGGTGAAGTGCTTGAACAGCATGTCGGTGTCGGCGTGCTCGAAGTTGTGGGCGGAATATTCCACTTCCGCCTGATGGAAGACGTCGCCGTACTTCACGCCGGCGCCGTTGAAGTCGAGGTCATAGACGTTCTCGACCCCCTGGATGTACATGGCGAGGCGTTCCAGGCCATAGGTGAGTTCCACCGCCACCGGGTCGCATTCGATGCCGCCGACCTGCTGGAAGTAGGTGAACTGCGTCACCTCCATGCCGTCGCACCACACTTCCCAGCCAAGGCCCCAGGCGCCGAGCGTCGGGCTTTCCCAGTCGTCCTCGACGAAGCGGATGTCGTGCTTGTCCGGGTCGATGCCAAGCGCCCGCAGCGAGTCGAGGTACAGCTCCTGCGCATCGGCCGGCGACGGCTTCATGATGACCTGGAACTGGTAGTAGTGCTGCAGCCGGTTGGGGTTCTCGCCATAGCGCCCGTCGGTGGGGCGGCGGGAGGGCTGCACATAGGCGGCGCTCCACGGCTCCGGCCCCAGCGCCCGCAGGGTGGTGGCCGGATGGAACGTGCCGGCGCCGACCTCCATGTCATAGGGCTGAAGGATGACGCACCCCTTGTCCGCCCAGAACTGCTGGAGGGTCAGGATGAGCTGCTGAAAACTGCGGCTGGACGCGCCGGAAACGGCCATGGACTCGGTCTCTCCCAAGCCTGGGTCTGAAAGGAGGCTTGAAGCTACCGGGGGCGGGGGTGGGAATCAAGCGGGGGGTGGGGTGGGTGGGGGACAGAACCCCCGCCTGCAGTACCCTCTATTGCATGTCCGCAAGTCCTGGACCAGTACAGCGGCAGGTTCCTCAGGAGTTCTTATTCGGTCGGAACCCGCCGACCGGTTCCCCCGGTGGTACGCCATATGCTTCATGCGCGGAAGGCATTCGCGGGCAAGCCGTCTGTCGGCTGCGAAGGACGCCCACGAGCCCCGGCAGGCTTGATAACCACGAGAAAAATGTGCTTAGTGACGGCGTCCACTCGCATGATTGAGAGCGCTGATCCATGGGGAACAGGGTGTCGACAGGGGGCGGTCTTCGGTGGAGCACGTTGGCGGCTTTGGGGGCGGCCGCAGCAGTCTGGGCAACTTGTCCGGCGGCAACCGCCGTCGCCGCGCCGGAAGCAACGGCTCCCGTCGCCATGGTCGAGGAAGCCGAGCCGTCCATCGGCGTTGCCGAATTCGACTACCTGTTCCCTGCGCAGACCCTGACGGTCGGCGGTAGCCGCCTCGTCCTCAGCTACCTTTCAAACTGTCGGCGGGAAACAATCGACGGCGGCTCGGTCACCATCGGCCTGACGGAAAGCGTTGTTGTCGGCGGCAGTATCGCGATTGAAGTGCCGCCCTGCGGGATGGCCCAGCCGGTCATCATGGCCGATGCCCGCGCCGCCGGAGCGGCCGTCAAGCGCCACGAGGGGCGCCGCGTGGTGGCTCCTGCCAGCCAGATCACCCGGACTGCACGACCTGCCTTCCAGTGGGATGGCGGCGACATGCGCGTGGCCATCTATGACGTCAGCGGTCTTGAACCCCTCCTCCTGTGGAGCGCCGCCGCCGTCGACAGCGGCCTCACCTATCCGGCGAAGGCGCCGGCGCTGGTGCCAGGCCGGTTCTACAGTGTCCGTATAGCCGGGCCTGGGGGAATCCGCAGCGCCGACTTCAACATCGATCCGACGCTCGATCCCGGTCATGGCACCACCATCGTCACTCTGCCCTGACGCAGGGCGACCAGTCTTGCGAGGGGCGCGGGCACAGCTGGCGGTGGCACTCGCCGTCGCGGTCATCGCAGCCGTTCCGGCCGGCCTTCCCGCCGCCGACTGGATCCACCGCCTCGGCATCGACCTGATGCTGCCGCTTGCGCGCCTGGTTCCCGATGGCCGCCCGGCGGTCGCGGCGCCCATTTACGTCGTCGCCATTACGGAAGGCGCCTATGGCGCGCCGGCACTGGCCGGTGCCCCGCAAGTCGCCTGGACGCCACATCTCGCCAAGGTTCTCTCCGCGCTGGACGGGGCCGGAGCGCGGGTGGTGGGTCTCGACCTGGTCTACCCCACGACGCTCGACCAGCCGGGCCTGGTGCCGGGCTACGACCGTCCCCTGCTGCATGCCTTGCGCGCCTTGGCGGGGCGCGGCGCTCTCGTTATGGGCATGGTGCGCCTGTCGTCGCGGTCGATCGAACCGGAGCGCCGCCAGCAGATGGCCGCCGGCGGCGGAGGCAATATCCGGCCGCTCAACCTGCTGATGGACGAAGACGAAGTCGTCCGCCGCTACCCCGCTGCCTTCGACAGCACCGACGGGACCATGATCCCGTCGTTCGGCGCCGAACTGGCCGCCCGCGCCGGCGCGGCTGTGCCGTCCGCCGCCTTCGTCCTCGACTTCCGGCCGCCGCCGGGCGCCCTCCGGACCGTCTCCTTCGCCGCCCTCCATGCCTGCGCCGAGGCTGGGGACGCGGCGGCGTTCGAACGGTTCCGCAATACGGTCGTGCTCGTGGGAACGGAACTGGACGTCGAGGATCGCTTCGTCGCAGCCAACCGCCTTGCCGTCGCGCCGTCGCGGGTGGAGGGCTGCGACGGCGCGCCAGCGGCCGGCGAGCCGGAGGCCATCGTCTCCCGGCGCAGCATCTCCGGCGTTCACGTTCACGCCGCTGCCGTGCAGACGCTGCTGGCGGCAAGCGCGCCCGCCGTGCTGGCCGGGCCGGCAGCGGCCGTCGCCGTGGGCCTGTGGGCGTTCACTGCCGCCCTCGTGTTCTTCCGCCTGCGACCTGCCAGGGGACTGGCCGGCCTCGGCGCCGGAACCGGCGCGCTGGCGGCAGGCGGCATCGGCCTGTTCGTCGCCGAAGGGATCGTCCTTCCGGCGATCACCATGACCGTGGCGGCGCTTGGTGCCTTCGCACTGATCTATGCCTTCCGCTTCGTCACCGAAGACCGCGTGCGGCGGCGCATCAGCCACGCCTTCAAACACTATCTGGCGCCGGCACTGGTCGACCGCTTGGCCGAAGGGGGCGATGCGCTCCGCCTCGGCGGCGACCGGCGGCGGGTGACCCTGTTCTTCTCCGACATCGCCGGCTTCACCGCGCTCAGCGAGCACCTCGCCGACGACCCCGAGCGGCTGGTGGAGGTCATCAACGGCTATCTCGCCTGCATGACCGAGGTAATTCAGAATCACGGCGGCTACGTCGACAAGTACATCGGCGACGCCATCATGGCGGTCTGGGGCGCCCCCCTGCCGGACCCGGCGGCGGAGGAGAACGCGGTACGCTGCGCCCTCGCCTGTCTGGCCGCTTTGGACCGCTTCAACGAAGACTTCGTCGTCGCCCGCCACGGACTGCCGCCGATCGGCACCCGCATCGGCATCAATTCGGGCGACGCCGTCGTCGGCAACATGGGCGGCGCGACACGGCTGAACTATACCGTCATCGGCGACGCCGTGAACCTCGCCGCCCGGCTGGAGGGGGCCAACAAGACGTTCGGCAGCAGGTTGATGATCGGTGAGGAGACGGCCGCCCGCCTGCCGCAAGACATTGTCCTGCGCCGGCTTGACCGCTTGGTGGTCAAAGGCAAGACGCGTCCGGTTGCGGTCCTCGAACCGTTCGGCGAAGCGAAGAGCCTGCCGGCCGGACGTCTCGCTCTCGCCGATGCCTTCCATGCCGCCCTCGAACTCTACGAGGCCCGTCAATTTGACCAGGCGCTCGCCCGGTTCGAGGTGCTGGCGGGAGGCGACCCGGCGGCCGCCGTCTACGTGGAACGCTGCCGCCGCTTCATCGCCCATCCGCCCGCCGCCGACTGGGACGGCACCTTCACAATGACCAGCAAGTGAGGCACCCCATGCCGTTCTCCCCCTCCCTGTCGCGCCGAAGCCTGATTGGCGGGGCCGCAGGTTTCGCCGCCACCGCTTGTCTTCCCGGCGGTCTGGCCACGGCGGCTGAGCAGCTGCTGATGGAGAAGGTGATTGGCAACGTCGGAAACCTTTTCGGTGGCGTGACCCTCGGGGAGGAACACGAGCGGTTGATGGCGACGCAGTGGTTCGCGCCTATCATGGAGCGCCACGGCGGGATGTATCCCAGCGCCGCAGCGCAGCGGTCGCTGCAGGCTTTCGCAGCGCCCTTGTACGCGGCCTCAAAACGGACCTTCCTGTGGGAGATCGCGGTACTTTCGTCGAACGAAGTGCTTGCCCTCGCCATTCCCGCCGGCAAGATCCTGGTCACGCGCGGGCTCATGAGCTACGTGGACAGCGAAGAGGAACTGGCGTCAATCATCGCGCACGAAATGGGCCACGCGGAACTGAGCCACCACCTCGCCGAGATCCGCAGCCGCATGGCCCAGGATGCGATCCTGTCGACAGTGGTCGATGTCCTGAACCACCAGAAGGGCGCCGACGCCCGCACGGCCGGTCAGGTGATCGACGCGCTCAAGGCACCCCTCCTTGACATTATGGAAGGCGGCTATTCCCGCGAGAACGAGCTGGCCGCCGACGCCTTCATTCCCGGAGCGTTCCGTGCGGCGGGGCTTGATCCCGCCACCTCGTCGCTGGCGTGGCACCGGCTGCTGCGGCTCTATCCACCCGACGCCGGCGCATCATCTCTCTTCGCCAGTCACCCGCAGATGGTGGAGCGCATCGACGCCCTTGAAGCCGCCGCAGGCCCGTCCACCGGCCAACGCGGCTTTGCGGGGTCCGAGGCGTTCCGCCAGCTCAAGTCCATCTTCCCGACCCGCCCGGTGTGAGGTCTCCAGACTATGCGCACGCTCTTTCGTACCGTCGCTACCCTGTCGCTGGTGCTGTTGGCGGCGGCCTGCGCCAGCCTCGGCGGGCCCGGGCCAGAGTCCATCGCCGCCGCCGAGAAGGCCTGGTTCGAAGGCACGCCCGAGGAATTCGCTGCGCGCCTCTCGGAGGCCCGCAAGTATAGCCCGGTGGACGGGCGCACTTTGCTGCTCACCGCCCTGAACTATCACAGGCGTGGCAACCACGACGTGGCGCGGCAATACTATGAGGCCATCATCCTCCGTCGACCGGCGACGCTGACCACGATCGGCAGCGACCGGGAACGGAGCGTGGTGGCAGCAGCCTACGACAACCTGAGCCGTCTCAACGCGGGCGAGCCGCCGCTCCACGGCGTCGCGCCGACCGGCAGGCCGGTCGCGGTAAG
This sequence comes from Caenispirillum bisanense, assembly GCF_039523075.1. Classification (NCBI taxonomy): domain Bacteria; kingdom Pseudomonadati; phylum Pseudomonadota; class Alphaproteobacteria; order Rhodospirillales; family Novispirillaceae; genus Caenispirillum; species Caenispirillum bisanense. The sequence continues at coordinate 2,744 of NZ_BAAAEP010000052.1, read as the reverse complement.
GGCCGCTTCGCCCGTTACCAGCGGTACAATGCCCGTCGCCGCGAGCACCTCCGACGGGCACGGCACGGAGGCATCGGCTGGCCCAGCTGCAGCGGCATTGGCGGCTGAACCGGAGGGTTCAGTCACCCCTGTCCGGTCTGAGGGGGTGGAAGATTATGGCCTCCACATCGCTTCGCTGCGCGACCCGGCTCTGGCTGAGCGCACCTGGAATGACCTGTCCCGCCGGGTTCGGGGGCTCGCGGCGCTCGATCATCGGGCAGAGGTGGTGGACCTGCCTGCCAAAGGGCGATTCCACCGCCTGATCGCCGGCCCCACAACGCGCGAGGACGCCGATAGGATCTGTCGGGCGATGCAGGAGATGCGCCTCTACTGCGTGACCACGCGCTTTTAGGCTTGAGACTCATAACCGGCAGGCGAAGAAGGGGGCAAACTCGACGGCGGCGAGGAGGTTGACGGCGAAAGGATCGACTTTCGTAACGCCGCTGCGGGAGACTTTTGGCCGGCCGCCTGCAGAGCAACATCGCCGTATCGCTCCGGCAGCCGCCTTTTTCGTTGTGCCGGGTGCCGGTGCCCCGCGCGCGACCCGCCCCGCGATCCCCGCTCAGCCCGGCCGGATGCTGTAAGCCTCGTACAGCAGTTCCAGTTTCGACGTCCAGGTGTCCAGGTCCGTGGGGGCGTGCTGGATCTGCATGGCGCGGCGGGCGAAGTCCTCGACGATGCGCTTGTCGCCCATGGGGCCGAAGACGTTCAGATAGGTGCCCGCCCCCAGGTAGGTCTTGGCGTGCTCCAGGAAGCGGGCCAGCTTGCCGGTCGGCAGGTGGGCCAGCATCACCCGCACCGTGTCCGGCCCCAGTTCCGACAGATAGGGCGCCAGGGCGGCGATCTGGCGGTCGTTGGACTCGCCCAGCACCTCCACCATCTCTTCCTGCGCGAAGACCTCCCAGAAGTTCTTCACGCCCACCTCCGGCCGCTTGTACAGCAGGCCCTTCAGGCGGTCGAACTGGCGCTTGCCGGCCTTGGCGACGCCCTTGGCGGCCAGGGGATTGGCGGCCATCATCTCCGTGTGCAGGCCGGCGGTGATGGAGGCGGCCTGGGCGTGGCCCTTCTCGCCGACGCTGATCAGGCGCTCGAAATGCTCCGGCGTGCGCAGCTCCAGCAGGCCGTCGCCCAGGGTCAGCACCAGCGGCATGGGCAGGCGGGCGTAGTAGGGGATGAGCGGGATCTGCCAGTCCTGACCGATGAGCGGCGCCAGCGTCTTGTACTGGCGGCTGACCACCTGCTCGGTCTTCACCTCCGGCTCGGTCTCCCACAGCGACACCAGCAGCCCGGCGATCTTGGACAGCAGGCCGTCGTTGCGGGCGGCGGCGGCCGAGCGCGGCACGGCGGCGTCCTTGGTCATGTGGCGGCGGGCGGCGGAGCGGATGGTCATGGAGATGATCTCGTCCACCGAAAAGCCGCAGGGGTGGACGGGGGTGCTGTTGTCCACCACCGGGGCGCCGGCGGCATCCACCAGCAGGTCGGCGAACTCCGCCCGGCGCTTGCGGAACAGGGCGACATAGGCGCCCAGAAGCTCCACGTTGCCCAGCACCCGGTCGTAATCGACGGCGGCGGGCATGCCGGCCAGGGTGTTCAGGCGTCCGACCACCGGGCCGCTCAGGGTCTCTACGGCCAGTCGCTTGCTAGTCATGGCGGGTTTTGCGGCGTTTGTTGAGCGCGCCAGTATTGCGCCCTTTTCCGCCGCCGGGCAAGCGGCAGCCTCGGCCGGTTCAGGCCCCGGCGAAGGCCAGCCGGAGCCCCAGGGCGACGAAGGCGGCGGCGAAGGTGCGGTTCAGCCACCGCATCACCCGCGGGCGGCCGAGCACATGGCGCCGCATCCAGGCGGCGGCGGCCCCGTAGGCGGCGAAGACGACGAAGGTCAGGGCCATGAACACGCCGCCCAGCACTGCCAGCCGCTGGAGCGGCGCCGGGTCGGCCGGCGAGATGAACTGCGGCAGGAAGGCCAGGAAGAAGATCGACAGCTTGGGATTGAGCAGGTTCAGAAGCACGGCGGAGAGGATCAGCCGCGGTGCCGGCAGCGGCGGCGCCTCGGCCGCCTCCACCGTCAGCCCGCCGCCCTGGCGCAGGATCGCCCACGCCATGTAGAGCAGATAGGCCACCCCCAGCACCTGCAGGGCATGGAAGGCCGCCGGGCTGGTCTGCAGCACCGCCGCCAGTCCGAGGCCGGCCGCCGCCATGTGCGGCACGATGCCGAGGGTGCAGCCGAAGGCGGCGATCACGCTGGGGGCGGCGCCGCGCGACAGGCCGGTGGCGACGGTGTAAAGCGCCCCGGTGCCCGGCGAGGCAATGATGACGAGGCAGGTGAGCAGATAATCGGCGTCCATGACGGGTCTCCCGGTGATGGTGTGGAGCCCGAGGGGTAGCCGGCGGCGGCCGTGGCGGTCTTGAACGTTCTTGCAGTTCTGCCGGGCGGGTTCAGGCGCGTTGGTGCCGGGCGGCGGCCAGGGCGCCGGGCGATAGGCCGTAGGCGCGGGTGAACAGGCGGGTCATGTGGCTCTGGTCGGCGAAGCCGCTGGCGGCGGCGACCTCGGCCAGCGGCAGGCCGGCGGCGATGAGGCGGCGGGCGAGGGCGAGGCGCTTCTGCACCAGATAGGCATGGGGCGGTAGGCCGGTCGCCCGCACGAAGCCGCGCACCAGCTGGAACCGGCTGAGGCCGGCGAGCGCCGCCACCTCGGCCAGCGAAACCG
>NZ_BAAAEP010000051.1:0-34714 GCF_039523075.1 Caenispirillum bisanense | reverse complement strand
CCGGCGCCGGCACCGCGCCGCGCCGGATCAGTCGACGGCGTCCGCCGCTGCCGCCAGGGTGCGGGTATTGGGGAAGCGCAGGGTGGTGGCGGTGCCGCGACCCGGCCGCGCCCGCAGCATCAGCCGGCCGCCGTGGGCATCCATCAGCCCCTTGGTGAGCGCCAGGCCGAGCCCCGTCGGCCCGGCCTCCAGCGCCGCCCCGGGGCCGGCGGTGAGGGTGTCGCCGATGCGGCCCTGCTCCGTCCGCCGCAGGCCGGGGCCCTGGTCGCTGACGGTGATGGTCAGGCAGCCGGCGGCGTCCTCGCCGGCTTCCACGGTGACGACCGAGTCCTCCGGCGACACCGACAGGGCGTTGTCGAGCAGCGCCCGCAACATCTGCCGCAGGCGGGCGCCATCGGCCCGCAGAAGCGGCAGCGACTCGGGCACGCGGGTGCTCACCTCCACCCGCCGGGAGGCTGCCTCCTCGGCCACTTCCGCCGCCACCGCCTCGCAGGCGGGGCCGACCGCCACGTCGTCGTCGGCAAGGTCGAGGCCGCCGCCTTCCAGCAGCGACAGTTCCACCACGTCGTCGATCAGCCGCCGCAGCCGCCGGCCGCCGGCACTGATCTCGCGCGAATAATCCTGGTAACGGGGATTGCCGAGCGGCCCGAACACCGCTTGCGACAGCATGTCGGCCAGCCCGATGATGGTGTTCAGCGGCGACCGCAGTTCCTCCGACAGACGCTGCAGCACCTCCGCCCGCTCGCGGCCGGCGCGGCGGGCCTCGCGGTCGGCCTCGCGCAGCAGGCTGCCCTGCAGCACCTCGCCGGTGACGCTGGTGTGCAGCACCATCGCCAGCCGGCGGCCGGCGGTCGTCACCGGGCGGCAGATGACGCGGAACCAGCGCACTTCCCACGGCGCATGGCAGGAATAGACGTGGCGGAACTCCTCGCGCTCGCCGGCCAGCACCTGGGCGACGCCGCGGCCAATGGCGCGGATGGCGGCATCGCTGGAGGCGGCGCACAGGGTGACGTAGTTGCTGCCGCGCCCGAAGGCGGTGTCGAGGCTGCCGTTTTCGGCGCCGAAGCGGCGCCAGTCGGCGCTGACGGCCAGGATGCAGCCCTGCTCGTCGACCAGACAGCCGCTGGCGGGCAGGGCGTCGATGATGCCGGCGGCAAGATCGAGGTCGGCGGCCCCGGAGGACGGGCCCGCGCTCTGGCTGTCACTGGCGCTTTCGGTCACAATAGGCTGTCCCCCTGCAGGCGGCGCGACCCCCGCGTGCCGTGCCGCCATGGTGCCATACCCTCGCGCGCAACAGAACCGCCGGGCGCGACGCACGTCCGTTCCATAGGACGCATGGCCCGCGTCGGCGTTGCTTGCGGACGGCTTTGGCCCTATGGTGCGCCCCAAAGTTTCAGCTGAACGACGGCCAGATGAGCGACCTTTCCCACATCCGAAATTTTGCGATCATCGCCCACATCGACCACGGCAAGTCGACCCTGGCGGACCGCCTGATCCAGGTCTGCGGCGGCCTGACCGACCGCGAGATGAAGGAGCAGGTGCTCGACTCCATGGACCTGGAGCGGGAGCGCGGCATCACCATCAAGGCGCAGACCGTGCGCCTGACCTACACCGCCAAGGACGGCCGCACCTATCAGCTCAACCTGATGGACACGCCGGGCCACGTGGACTTCGCCTACGAGGTCAGCCGCTCGCTGGCCGCCTGCGAGGGCTCGCTGCTGGTGGTCGATGCCTCCCAGGGCGTCGAGGCGCAGACGCTGGCCAACGTCTATCAGGCCATCGAGGCGAACCACGAGATCATCCCCGTCCTCAACAAGATCGACCTGCCCGCCGCCGAGCCGGAGCGGGTGAAGGAGCAGGTTGAGGACGTCATCGGCATCGACGCCTCCGACGCGGTGGAAATCTCGGCCAAGACCGGCATCAACATCGAAGGCGTGCTGGAAGCCATCTGCGCCCGCCTGCCGCCGCCCCAGGGCGACGAGACGGCGCCGCTCAAGGCCATGCTGGTGGACAGCTGGTACGACCCGTACCTGGGCGTCGTCATCCTGGTGCGCATCAAGGACGGCGTGCTGAAGAAGGGCCAGAAGATACTCATGATGCAGACCGGCGCCACCCACCCGGTGGACCGCGTCGGCGTCTTCTCCCCCAAGATGGAGGAGGTGAAGGAGCTGAAGGCGGGCGAGATGGGCTTCATCACCGCCGGCATCAAATCGGTGGCCGACTGCTCGGTCGGTGACACCATCACCGAGGACGGCCGCCGCTGCGCCGAGCCGCTGCCGGGCTTCAAGCCGTCCATCCCGGTGGTGTTCTGCGGCCTGTTCCCGGTCGACGCCAGCGACTTCGAGCACCTGCGCGACAGCCTCGCCAAGCTGCGGCTGAATGACTCCAGCTTCGAATACGTGCCGGAATCGTCGGCGGCGCTGGGCTTCGGCTTCCGCTGCGGCTTCCTCGGCCTGCTGCACATGGAGATCATCCAGGAGCGGCTGGACCGCGAGTTCGACCTCGACCTCATCACCACGGCGCCGTCGGTGGTCTACCGCCTGCACATGACCGACCGCACGATGAAGGAACTTCACAACCCGGCCGACATGCCGGACGTGATGAAGATCGACTTCATCGAGGAACCGTGGGTGAAGGCCACCATCATGGTGCCGGACGAATACCTCGGCCCCATCCTGCAGCTGTGCACGGAACGCCGCGGCATCCAGCTGGACCTGACCTACGCCGGCAACCGCGCCATGGCGGTCTACAAGCTGCCGCTGAACGAAATCGTGTTCGATTTCTACGACCGCCTGAAGTCCATCTCCAAGGGCTATGCCAGCTTCGACTACGAGGTCGACGACTACGCCGAATCCGACCTCGTGAAGGTGGGCATCCTGGTCAACGGCGAGCCGGTGGACGCGCTGGCCTTCATCGCCCACCGCAGCCAGGCGGAATTCCGCGGCCGCGCCATCTGCGCCCGGCTGAAGGACCTGATCCCCCGCCACCTGTTCAAGATCCCCATTCAGGCGGCCATCGGCGGCAAGGTCATCGCCCGCGAAACCATCGCCGCCATGCGCAAGGACGTGACCGCCAAGTGCTACGGCGGCGACATCAGCCGCAAGCGCAAGCTGCTCGACAAGCAGAAGGAGGGCAAGAAGCGCATGCGGCAGTTCGGCAAGGTCGAAATCCCGCAGACCGCCTTCATCAACGCCCTGAAGATGGACCAGAGCTGAGCGCCGCCAGCGCCTCAGCGGTCCTTCCCGTCATGCCCGGCTGAAAGGCCGGGCATGACCGTTTCCAGCCCCTGCCGCGCCCTGCTGCCGCCTCCGGCCCCGCGTCATCGGCGAAGGGTGCCCTTCGTCCTCGCGCGGTGGTAGGGTCGGCGGGTGGTCCTTTTCCCCGTTGCGCCGAAAGCTGCCGTCGATGATCGACATTCTTCTCAATGCCCTGGTCGTGTTCTTCGTGGTCATCGACCCCATCGGCATGGTGCCCATCTTCATCGGCCTGACCCAGGGCTTCACCGCCGGGGCGCGGCGGCGGATCGCCGTGCGGGGGTGCCTGATCGCCTTCGCCATCATCGTCTTCTTCGCCTACTTCGGCGAGATCGTGCTGAACGCCCTGTCCATCGAGATGCCGGCCTTCCGCATCGCCGGCGGGGCGCTGCTGTTCTGGATCGCCTTCGAGATGCTGTTCGAGAAGCGGTCCGAGCGCAAAAGCCGCACCGTCGACGAGGCCCGCACGGAGGAAGAGGCCCGCCACATCGCCGTCTTCCCCATGGCCATCCCGCTCATGGCCGGGCCGGGCGCCATCACCACCATCATGCTGATGATGGACCGCTACGGCGACGACCTCGCCGGTCAGGGCACCGTGCTGGGGGCGGCGGCCCTGGTGCTGATCGGCAGCGCCGCCCTGTTCATGATGTCGGAAGCGGTGCAGAAGGCCCTCGGTCAGACCATCATCCACACGGTCAGCCGCGTCCTCGGCATCGTCCTGGCCGCCCTGGCCACCCAGACCATCATCTCCGGCATCACCGCCATCTACCCGCCGGGGTGAGGGGTTTTTCGGCCTCCACCCTTCGGCCTACCTCTGGCGGTGCGGCGGGGAGTGGGGTGGGTGGTAGGGGCATGGCCCGGTGAGCCGGTTGCATCCGCCGGCCCGGGCGACGAAGATCAGGGGCGCCGCCATCCCCCCGGCGGTGCATCCAGCGAGAGGAGACCTCCCCGTGCGACAGCCTTTGCCCGACGCGGCCCTCGACCTGCTTTTCCGGCAGGCGCGGAGCCATGGCGCGTGGAGCGACCGCCCGGTCACCGACGAGACCCTGCGCACCCTCTACGACCTGTGGAAATGGGGGCCGACCAGCGCCAACAGCTCCCCCGCCCGCGTCGTCTTCGTGCGCTCTGCCGAGGCCAAGGAGAAGCTGCGCCAGTGCCTGTCGGGCGGCAATGTCGACAAGACCATGGCTGCCCCGGTGACCGCCATCCTCGGCTACTCCACCACCTTTTACGAGGAACTGCCGCGCCTGTTCCCGCACGATGATGCCCGCTCATGGTTCGCCGGCAATCCGCCGCTGATCGAGGAGACCGCCTTCCGCAACTCCACCCTGCAGGGCGCCTACCTGATGCTGGCGGCGCGCAGCCTGGGGCTGGACTGCGGGCCCATGAGCGGCTTCGACCGCGCCCTGTGCGACGCCCTGTTCTTCGAGGACGGTGGCGTGAAATCCAACTTCCTCATCAACCTCGGCTATGGCGACGAGACGGCGCTGTTCCCCCGCAACCCGCGCCTCGACTTCGACGAAGCCTGCACCATCGAGTGACCGACCGCCCATCATGCTGACGGAAATCACCGCTGCCTCCCACGGGGTCGAGCTGGACATCGTCTACGCCACCCACCGCAACTTCACCGGCCGCCCGGTCTATGCCCGGCCGGCGTGCTTCCTGAACCCGGAGGCGGCGGAGAAGCTGCTGCGGGCGAGCGAGCTGGCCCGCGCCGTCGGCCTCCGGCTGCGCATCCTCGATGCCTTCCGCCCGGCGGAAGCGCAGTGGAAGCTGTGGGACCACACCCCGGACGCCACCTTCCTGGCCGACCCGCGGCGCGGCTCGCCCCATTCCATGGGGGCGGCGGTGGACCTGACGCTGGTGGACGCCGCCAGCGGCCAGGAGCTGGACATGGGCACCGCCTTCGATGCCATGACGCCGCAGTCCTTCCACGGCAGCACGGAGGTGTCGCGGCAGGCGCAGCAGAACCGCTTCACCCTGCTCGGCCTGATGTCGGCGGCGGGGTTCGACTTCTATTCGGCGGAGTGGTGGCATTACCAGCTGTTCAATGCCCGCGCCCGCTACCCGGTGCTGAGCGATGCCGCCGCCGGCACGGCGATGATGTGAGCGGGGAGGGACGCGCGTGCTGATCCTCGCCCTCGATACCGCCATGGCGGCCTGTTCCGTCGCCGTCTGGCGCGACGGCACCACCCTTGCCGCCCGCCGGGAGGAAATGGCGCGCGGTCAGGCGGAAGCGCTGGTGCCCATGATCCGGGAGGTGATGGCCGAGGCCGGCGTCGCCTGGGCGGAGCTTGACCGCGTCGCCGTCACCATCGGCCCCGGCAGCTTCACCGGCCTGCGCGTCGGCCTCGCCACCGCCCGCGCCCTCACCGTGGCGGCGGGGACGCCGGTGGTCGGCGTGACGACGACGGAGGCCCTGGCGGCTGCCGTCGACCCGGCCCAGCGCGCCGGGCGGCGGGTGCTGGCGGCGGTGGACAGCAAGCGCGACGACCTGTTCCTGCAGTGGTTCGACGCCGATCTGGCGCCCCTCGGCCCGCCGTGCTCGGCGGAGCCCCAGGCGGTGCGGGCGCAGCTGGCGGAAGGGCCGGCGGTGATTGTCGGCGACGCGGCTGAACTGCTGGCGCCGCTGCCGGAAACGGCGGTGGCGGTGGCGCCGGACGGGGCGACGGTGACGCCCGACCCGTCCGTGGTGGCGGCCCTCACGGCGGTGAGGCCGCTGCCGGCGGCAACGCCGCAGGCGCTCTACATCCGGCCGCCCGACGCCGCCCTGCCGAGCGGCGGCGGCCAGTTGCGGCCCGACCTGCCATGATGTCCGACAGCTGCGAGCTGATCGCCGTCGGCGCCGCCCATGCCGGGGTGCTGGCGGTGCTGCACGAGGCGGCCTTCGGCGTCGGCGAGGCCTGGACCACCGGCGACTTCGCCGCCCTGTTCGACACCCCCGGCACCTTCGGCTGGATCGCCCAGGTGGGCACCGGGCAGGGGCCGCAGCCGGTGGCGCTGGTGCTGGCCCGCGCCGTCGCCGACGAGGCGGAGATCCTGACCATCGGCAGCCTGCCGCGGGCCCGCCGCCGCGGCATCGGCCGCAGCCTGCTGCGCGCCGCCGCCGCCGAGGCCGCCACCCGCGGCGCCGAGCGGCTGTTCCTGGAGGTGGCGGTGGACAACGAGGCGGCCCTCGGCCTCTACCGCGCCGCTGGCTTCACCGAGGTGGGCCGCCGCAAGGACTACTACCGCCGCCCCACTGGCGGCAGCGCCGACGCCCTGGTCATGATGCGCGCGGTGCTGTAGGCGCGCTGCGTCAGTCGGTCAGCCGGCCAGTCGGTCAGCCGGCCTTCTCGACCCGCAGGACGTGTACGCCGCCCTCCGCCTCGCCCGGCGCCGGCGACAGGTCGAGGATGCGGTGCCCCAGCTCCGTCAGGGAGCGGGGGACGTTGGACAAGGGCTCGTCGCCCATCAGCCTGATCTCAAGTACCTCGCCGGGAGCCATGCGCTCGACCGCCAGCTTGGCCTTCACGAAGGTGATGGGGCAGACTTCTTGGGTAATATCCAGCTGATGGTCTGATTTACTGGTCACCGCAATATCCTATCTCTTGCATTTGCTTCGGGAACCATTGCAAACGGGTTCCGGTTCAATTATATGTGTCGCAGCCGTTCGAGAGAGAGGTACAGAAGGCAAATGAGCGAAGCAATAACCGACAAGGAGCTGTTGGAGCTGACCTCGGAGATCGTGGCCGCGCATGTCGGCAACAACACGGTGGCCGTGACGGATATCCCGCAGCTGATCAACGACGTCCACCGTGCCCTGGCCAATCTCGGGTCGGCTCCCCTGCCGGCGGAGCGGCCGCAGCCGGCGGTGCCGGTGAAGAAGTCGGTGCACCCCGACTACATCATCTGCCTTGAGGACGGCAAGAAGCTGAAGATGCTGAAGCGTCACCTCAAGACCGCCTACAACATGACCCCCGAGGAATACCGCGAGCGCTGGGGTCTGCCCGCCGACTATCCCATGGTCGCGCCGAACTACGCCAAGCACCGGTCGTCGCTGGCCAAGAAGATCGGCCTGGGCACCAAGGCGCGCCGTCAGGGAGCCGCGTGACGGGACTGTGACAGGTCTCCCCGCGCGATTAACCCGCCGGGTAATGTGGGCGTCGTCACGGCCGGGGGCAACCCGCTGCGACGACGCCTTTTCATTTGGCGGACAGGCGTCTACTATCGCCGCCGGGGCCCGCACCATCTGACGACAACAGGACGAGACCCTCAGGATGACGTCGCGCATCGAACAGCGCTGTATCGAGAAAGGCATGAAGATGACCGACCAGCGCCGGGTGATCGCCCGCGTGCTGTCGGAGGCGACGGACCATCCCGACGTGGAAGAGGTGTATCGCCGCGCGACCGAGGAAGACCCGCGCATCTCCATCGCCACCGTCTACCGCACGGTTCGCCTGCTGGAAGAGGCGGAGATCCTGGAGCGCCACGATTTCGGCGACGGCCGCGCCCGCTATGAAGAGGCGTCCGACGATCATCACGACCACCTCATCGACATCAACACCGGCACCGTGATCGAATTCCATTCCGAGGAAATCGAGGCCATCCAGCGCGACATCGCGCGCAAGTACGGCTACCGCCTGGTGGGTCACCGGCTGGAACTCTATGGCGTTCCGCTCAAGGACGATGATAAGAACGGCGCCTGATGCCATGCCGCCGCCGCGTCGTCTTCGTCGTCGCCGGCGGGCGGCCGCACAGCCTGATCGGGATCATCCATGACGTCCTTCGCTGCCCTGACCGCCGGTGACCACGAAATCCGCATCGCCACCGACGAGGCCGAGATCAAGGCCGCACAGGCGCTGCGCTATCGCATCTTCTACGACGAAATGGGCGCCCGCCCGACGCCGGAGATGGCGGAGGTGGGGCGCGACTTCGACGAGTTCGACGCCCACTGCGACCACCTGCTGGTGATCGACCGCAGCCGCGGCACCGGGCCGGAAGGGGTGATCGGCACCTACCGCCTCACCCGCCGCAGCCAGGCGGCCCGCGCCGGGCGCTTCTACACGTCGGACGAATACGACATCTCGGCCATCGAATCCTACCCCGGCGAGATCATGGAGTTGGGGCGCAGCTGCGTTGATGCCGCCTATCGCAGCAAGTCGACCATGCAGCTACTGTGGCGCGGCATCGCCGCCTATGTCTTCCACCACGGCATCGACCTGATGTTCGGCTGCGCTTCGCTGCACGGCACCGACCCCGAGAAGCTGGCGCTGCCGCTGTCGTACCTGCATCACCACCATCTGGCGCCGCCGGAAATGCGCCCCCGGGCCCTGCCGGAACGCTACACCGCCATGGACCTGCTGCCGCCGGAGCAGATCGACGTCAAGCGGGCGCTGGTGTCGCTGCCGCCGCTGATGAAGGGCTACCTGCGGCTGGGCGGCTTCATCGGCGACGGCGCGGTGGTCGACCACCAGTTCAACACCACCGACGTCTGCATCATCGTCAAGACCGACCTGGTCAGCGACAAGTACTACAAGCACTACGACCGGACTGCCCGCGAGCAGGACTGACAGGCCATCGCAGCAGCGGAGGACGGGACATGCAGTCGACCTTGATGGCCGCCTTCCGCCTGTTCCTGTTCGTGCTGTGGACGCTGGTGGTCATTCCGCCCTATGCGCTGACCATGCTGGTGCGCGGCCCCTACCGCTCCTTCGCCCGGCTGTACTGGCGGGTGGTCTGCCGCATCACGGCGACCGAGGTGGTGGTGAAGGGCGTGCCGGCGACGGCGCGGCCGCTGGTGATGGTGGCCAATCACACCAGCTACATGGACATCGTGGTGCTGGGGTCGCTGGTGCGCGGCGCCTTCGTCGCCAAGTCGGAGGTCGCCGGCTGGCCGGGATTCGGCACCATCGCCAAGCTGGGGCGCACCGTCTTCGTCGACCGCAAGCGCACCGCCGCCGGTCGCCAGCGCGACGAGATCGTGCGCCGGCTGGTGAAGGACCGCGAGCCGCTCATCTTCTTCCCCGAAGGCACCTCCAACGACGGCAACCGCGTGCTGCCGTTCAAGAGCACCCTGTTCAACGTCGCCGAAAAGCCGGTCAATGGCGAGACGGTGACGGTGCAGCCGGTGTCCATCGCCTACACCCGCATCGACGGCATGCCCATGGGCTGGGCCGGGCGGCCGTACTATGCGTGGTATGGCGACATGGACCTGGCGCCGCACCTGTGGGCGCTGCTCGGCCATGGCCGGGTGACGGTGGAGGTGGAATTCCACCGGCCGGTGCAGGCGGCGCAGTTCCCCCATCGCCGCGACCTGTCGGCGTGGTGCGAGGCGGTGGTGCGGGCCGGCGTCGCCCGCGCCCTGTTCGGCCGCGACCTGCCGGCCGACCCGCCGCTGCCGCCGCCCGAGGATGAATGCGCGCCGGCGGCCGTGGCGGCGACCGCCGAAAGAGCACCGGCGCCGGCGGCGGCCTCCCCCGTCGCTTAACTTGACTTTGACCGTCTGCCTGCTAACTCTCGTACTGTGGATCGGGGATCGCGGCGCCACCGGCGCCAGTCTTTGCAGGGAAGCCGGAACGGTTAATCCAAGCCCTTGAAAAAACAGCTATATATCAAGACCTACGGGTGTCAGATGAACGTCTACGACTCCGGTCGCATGGCGGACGTCCTGGCGCCCATCGGGTATGCCCCCGCCGAAGCGCCCGACGGCGCCGACATGGTCATCCTCAACACCTGCCACATCCGCGAGAAGGCGGCCGAGAAGGTGTTCTCGGAACTGGGCCGGCTGCGCAACCTCAAGGAGGAGAAGCGGGCCGCCGGCGGTGACCTGCTGATCGCCGTCGCCGGCTGCGTCGCCCAGGCGGAAGGCGAGGAGATCCTGGCCCGCGCGCCCTATGTCGACATCGTGCTGGGGCCCCAGGCCTATCACAAGCTGCCGGAGATGGTGGCCCAGGCCGAGCGCGCCGCCGCCCAGGCCGCCACCGCGCGGGCCAACGGCAAGCCGGCGCCGGGGCAGGGCATCCTCAACACTGATTTCCCGGCCGAGCCCAAGTTCGATCACCTGCCGGCGCCCAGCGTCAGCGGCCCGTCCGCCTTCCTGTCGATCCAGGAGGGCTGCGACAAGTTCTGCACCTTCTGCGTCGTCCCCTACACGCGCGGCGCCGAGTATTCGCGCGGCGTCGCCGCCATCGTGGCGGAAGCGCGCCAGATGGTGGCGGCCGGCGTGCGGGAGATCACCCTGCTCGGCCAGAACGTCAACGCCTTCCATGGCGAGGGGCCGGACGGCCGCGAATGGGGCCTCGGCGCCCTGTGCCGGGCGCTGGCGGAGATCGACGGGCTCGCCCGCATCCGCTACACCACCTCCCACCCGCGCGATGTGGACGACGACCTGATCGCCGCCCACCGCGACGTGCCGGCGCTGTCGCCGTTCATCCACCTGCCGGTGCAGTCGGGGTCCGACCGCATCTTGCGGGCCATGAACCGCGGCCACACCGCCGACGACTACCGCCGCATCATCGACCGGCTGAAGACGGCGCGCGACGATCTGGCGCTGTCGTCGGACTTCATCGTCGGCTTCCCCGGCGAGACCGACGCCGACTTCGCCGCCACCCTCAAGCTGGTGGAGGACGTGGGCTACGTTCAGGCCTACAGCTTCAAGTACAGCCCGCGCCCCGGCACGCCGGCCGCCGGCATGGCCAATCAGGTGCCGGAAGCGGTGAAGGACGAACGGCTGGCCGCCCTTCAGGCGTTGCTCCAGACGCAGCAGGTGGCGTTCAACCAGGCCTGCGTCGGGCGCGAGATGGACGTGCTGCTCGACCGCGAGGGACGCCAGGCCGGCCAGTTGCTCGGCCGCAGCCCCTACATGCAGCCGGTGCACATGGAAGCGCCGGCCGCCCTGTTCGGGGCACTTGCCCGCCTGCGCATCGTATCCGCCGGGCCCAACAGCCTGCGCGGCGAGTTGATCGCGGCGCACCCGCCGCAACCGAAGGAAAGGGCTTGCGCGTGACAGACATGGCGACGACCCCCGACGACCGGACCGAGATCACCGTTCAGTTCGACGACAACGGTTTGCTCCAGGTCCTGTTCGGGCCGGCCAACGCCAATCTGGACCGCATCGAGGAACGCCTCGGCGTTTCGCTCAGTGCCATGGGCAACACAGTGGTCATCCACGGCGGCGCCACCGAGGCGGGCGAGGCCGAGGCGGTGCTCGACACCCTCTACCGCCGCGCCCGCCAGGGCCACGACATCACCCTGGGCGAGGTCGATGCGGTCATCCGCATGGAGGGCGAGCAGGTCACCGGCGAGGCCGGCGGCGAAGACCTGACCATCCGCACCCGCAAGCGCCACGTCATCCCGCGGTCGAAGACGCAGGCGGACTACGTGCGCGTCATGCGCGCCAACGAACTGGTGTTCGGCATGGGCCCGGCCGGCACCGGCAAGACCTACATGGCCGTCGCCCAGGCGGTGTCCATGAAGATCGCCGGCAAGGTCGACCGCCTCATCCTCTCCCGCCCCGCCGTCGAGGCGGGGGAGCGGCTGGGCTTCCTGCCCGGCGACATGCGGGAGAAGATCGACCCCTACCTGCGGCCGCTCTACGACGCCCTCTACGACATGATGCCGGGCGACCAGGTGGTGAAGGAACTGGAGGCCGGCACCATCGAGGTGGCGCCGCTCGCCTTCATGCGCGGCCGCACGCTGTCCAACGCCTTCATCATCCTGGACGAGGCGCAGAACACCACGCCGACGCAGATGAAGATGTTCCTCACCCGCCTTGGCGAGAACTCGCGCATGGTCATCACCGGCGACCTGTCGCAGGTGGACCTGCCGCTCGGCGCCAAGTCGGGCCTGCGCGATGCGCTGGAGGTGCTGGACGGGCAGCGGGGCATCGGCTTCATCACCTTCAGCCGCAAGGACGTGGTGCGCCACGATCTGGTGACCCGCATCGTCACCGCCTACGACCACCGCGACCGCTCCGGCGGCGCCCTGCCGCACAACCACCCCGGCAGCACCAGCCGCTGACACCACGGCACCACCCCGCCGCCGCGCCGCTCCGGCCGGACGGCGGCCCTGAAGGACGTACCGCATCCATGCCCGGCACCCTGCCGCATTCTGCTGAACCGCTCGCCCCGCCCGCCGTCGACGTGCTGGTGGAGGTGGAGCGCTGGACCGCCCTGCTGCCCGACATTGAAGACCTGGTGGTGCGCGCCGCCACCGCTGCCTATATGGCCGGCGGTGCCGACGCCTTCGAGCCGGAGCCGCCGCACGGCGTCGAGATGTCGGTGTCGCTGCAGGACGATGCCGCCGTGCAGGCGCTGAACCGCCACTACCGCCGCAAGGATTCGCCCACCAACGTGCTGTCCTTCGCCGCCCTGGAAGGCGACCTGCCGCCCTTGCCGGAGGGCGAGCCGCTGCCGCTGGGCGACATCGTGCTGGCGCTGGAAACCTGCGAACGCGAGGCGGCGGAGACCGGCATTCCGCTCGCCCACCATGTTCACCATCTGGTGGTGCATGGCGTGCTGCATCTTCTCGGGTATGATCACGAGGACGATGCCGATGCCGAGGAGATGGAGGCGGTGGAGGTGGCGGTGCTGGCCGCTGCCGGCATCCCCGACCCCTACGCCCGCGGCGGCGATGACGAGGAGGAGCCGGCGTCCCCGACTCCCGAAAGAGAGAGATGACCGACCAGAGTTCCAGTAGCCCGCCCCGCGTGTACGGGGCCGAGCACGACAATGGCCTGCTCACCGGTGTCCGTCACTGGCTGAAGGGCCTGCGCCGCCGCAACGGCGGCGACCATTCCGTCCGCGAGACGCTCGAAGAGCTGATCGAGGAACGGGAACAGGACGAACTGCCCATCGACGAGCATGAGCGCGTCCTGCTGACCAACATCTTCCGGCTGCGCGACCTGACGGCCTGGGACGTCATGATCCCGCGCGCCGACATCGTGGCGGTGGAGGTGGGCACCGCGCTGCGGGAAGTCACCGACACCCTGGCGCGGGTGGGCCATTCGCGCCTGCCGGTCTACCGCGAGACCCTGGACGACGTCATCGGCATGGTCCACATCAAGGACCTGGTGGCGGTGGTGGCCAAGGGGCGGACGGTCAACCTGCAGCATCTGGTGCGGCGGGTGCTGTTCGTCTCGCCGTCCATCCGGGTGCTCGACCTGCTGCTGGAGATGCGCCTGAAACGCACCCACATGGCCATGGTGGTGGACGAATACGGCGGCATCGACGGCCTGCTGACCATCGAGGACGTGGTGGAACAGATCGTCGGCGAGATCGAGGACGAACACGACTCCGACGCCGATGCCGAAATGGTCGACATGGGCGACGGCACCCTGATGGCCGACGCCCGTGTGTCGCTGGAGGATTTCGAGGACCGCTACGGCGAGGTGGTGACGGAGGAGGAGCGCGAGGAGATCGACACCCTCGGCGGCCTTGTGTTCCGCATCACCGGCCGCATTCCGGCCCGCGGCGAGCTGGTCCGCCACCCGCCCAGCGGCCTGGAGTTCGAGATCCTCGACGCCGACCCGCGCCGCATCCGCCGGCTGCGCCTGCGCAACCTGCCGCCGCCGGTGGACCGCAGCGAGCGGCAGGACGACTGAGCCTTGCGCCGCCTGCCGCACCGCACCCCTTCGCAACCAGGGAACCCGCCCTCCGTGAGACGTGACACCCGCCTCGGCGGCCTGAAGGATCGCATCGCCGGCCTCACCGGCTGGCGGCGGCTGGCGTTGGCCTTCGGGCTCGGCGTGCTGACCACGGCGGCGCTGCCGCCGGTGCACGCGGTGCCGGTGCTGCTGCTGACCCTGCCGCTGCTGCTGTGGCTGGCCGACGGCACGGCGCGGCCGCGGCAGGCCTTTCTGGTCGGCTGGGTGTTCGGCCTCGGCCATTTCGCCAGCGGTCTGTACTGGATCTCCAACGCCCTGCTGATCGACCCGACGCGGTTCGGCTGGATGATCCCCTTTGCCGTCGGCGGCCTGGGCGCGCTGCTCGGGCTGTTTCCGGCCGCCGCGGTGGCGGTGGCGCGGCTGGCCGGCACCACCGGGCCCGGCCGGGTGATGCTGTTCGCCGCCGCCTGGACGGTGTTCGAGTGGGTGCGCGGCTGGGTGCTCACCGGCTTCCCGTGGAACCCGCTGGCGAGCGTGTGGATGCCGGCCGACACGGTGCTGCAGTCGACGGCGCTGATCGGCACCTACGGCCTCAGCCTGCTGACGGCGCTCGCCTTCGCCATGCCTGCGGTGCTGGGCGACCGCGCCGCCGGCGCCGTGCGCACGGTGGCGGCGGCCTGGGGCGTGCTGGCGGTGCTCACCCTGTGGGGCGGCTGGCGACTGGCGACGGCGGAGGTGGCGACGGTGCCGGGGGCGGTGCTGCGGGTGGTGCAGCCTAACATCTCCCAGCATGAGAAGTGGAAGGCCGACCAGCGCGACGCCAACCTGATGACCCATGTGGAGCTGTCGCAGCGCGACGGCTTCGCCGACCTCACCGCCGTCATCTGGCCGGAGACGGCGGCCAGCTTCGCCATCAACACCGATGCGCCGCGCCGCCATCTGGCCGCCCTGGCGGCGCCGCCGGGCGGCGTGCTGCTGACCGGGGCGCCGCGGGTGACGCCGCCGGGCGAGCAGCCCTTCCGCATCTGGAACAGCCTTGTGGCGCTGAACGGCGATGCCGCCATCGTCGGCAGCTACGACAAGATGCACCTGGTGCCGTTCGGCGAGTACGTGCCCCTGCGCGGCATCCTGCCCATCGACAAGATCACGCCGGGCAGCACCGACTTCTCGTTCGGCGAAGGGCCGCGGCTGATGAGCGTGCCGGGCCTGCCGCCGGCCGGGCCGCTGGTGTGCTACGAGGTGATCTTCCCCGGCGCCATCGTGCTCGACCCCGCCCACCGGCCGGGCTGGCTGCTGAACGTCACCAACGACGGCTGGTACGGCATTTCCGCCGGCCCCTACCAGCACTTCGCCACCTCCCGCCTGCGGGCGGTGGAGGAAGGGCTGCCGCTGGTGCGGGCGGCCAATACCGGCATCTCGGGCGTCATCGACCCCTACGGCCGGGTGGTGGCGAGCCTGGCGCTCGGCACCCAGGGCATCATCGACTCCTCCCTGCCGGCGGCCCTGGCGCCGACCCCTTACGCCCGTGGCGGCAACGCCGTGCCGCTCACCCTGGCGCTGCTGCTGGGAGGCTGCGCCCTTTGGTTGCGACCCCGTAGGCTGGAATTGTTCGACTCCGTGTGAACCGGGCCGGAGCGGCTGACGTTTTCCGTACACGTCAGACGATATGACGCGTCCTGCCGAACAAGGAGGCGTATGTCGGAGTCAGCGTCCGGATTCCCTTGGGGTTGTGCCATGAACTCACTCTCGCACACGTCCGCCGTCGACGAGAATGGTCGGCGATCCTCGCGCGGTCGCATGCCGTCGGGTAAGCCGAACCCCGTGGACGTGCATGTGGGCAGTCGGGTCCGCCTGCGCCGCACCCTGCTCGGCCTCAGCCAGGAGAAGCTGGGCGAAGCCATCGGCCTGACCTTCCAGCAGGTCCAGAAGTACGAGCGCGGCGCCAACCGCATCGGCGCCAGCCGGCTGTGGGATCTGTCGCGCGTGCTGGACGTGCCGGTGTCGTTCTTCTTTGAAGAGATGGACGAAAGCGTCTCCTCCCGCAGCCCGCGCAACGTCCTGCGCGGCGCCGAGGAGGTGGAGGAGACGGAAGCCGATCCCATGACCAAGCGGGAGACGCTGGAGCTGGTGCGGGCCTATTACCGCATCATCGATCCGCAGGTGCGCAAGCGCATCTACGACCTGGCGAAGACCCTGGCGGTCAGCGACGAACGCCCGCCCGCCGACGAGTGAGCGGCGGCATCTCCCGGCGCGGGGCGGCGGTGGCCGCCGGCCCGGGCTGTCACGGTTCGGGGGCCCGTTTGCGCTTGCATTCGGGCCCCCGTTCCGTTACTTCCTCCGCTTTGGTTGCGGCGGGCAGCGGCCCAGCCGGCCAGATGTGTTTCCACAGTCTCGCCTTGACGAGAAAACGGCTCCGGGGTGGCGTCGCGGGCCGCGGATGACCTGCTTCCATGGGAGGGATGCCCCAGTGTCTCAGTCCGAATACCTGTTCACCAGCGAGTCCGTGTCGGAAGGCCACCCGGACAAGGTGTGCGACCGGATCTCCGATACCATCGTCGACACCTTCCTCGCCGCCGACCCCGAGGCGCGTGTCGCCGTCGAGACGCTGGCGACCACCAACCGCATCGTGCTGGCCGGCGAAGTGCGCGGCCCCGCCTCGATCACCCACGAGGTGCTGATCGAAAAGGCGCGCGAGGCCGTGCGGGCCATCGGCTATGAACAGGACGGCTTCGACTGGCGCACCGCCGACGTGTCCTGCTACGTCCACTCGCAGTCCGCCGACATCGCCGTCGGCGTCGACGCGGCGGGCAACAAGGACGAAGGCGCCGGCGACCAGGGCATCATGTTCGGCTACGCCTGCGACGAAACCGACGAGCTGATGCCCGCCCCCATCGCCCTGTCGCACCGCATCCTGAAGGCCATGTCGGCCGCCCGCCACGCCGGCAAGGTGCCCTTCGGCCCCGACGCCAAGAGCCAGGTGACCCTGCGCTACGTCAACGGCAAGCCGGTCGGCGCCACCTCGGTCGTCGTCTCCACCCAGCATGCCGAGCATGTGTCGCAGGAAGACGTGCGCGAGATGGTGCGCCCCTTCGTGCTCGACGCCCTGCCCGAAGGCTGGATGTGCCCCGAGGACGAGTTCTACGTCAACCCGACCGGCCGCTTCGTCATCGGCGGGCCGGACGGTGACTGCGGCCTGACCGGGCGCAAGATCATCGTCGACACCTACGGCGGCGCGGCGCCCCACGGCGGCGGCGCCTTCTCGGGCAAGGACCCGACCAAGGTCGACCGTTCCGCCGCCTATGCCGCGCGCTATCTGGCGAAGAACGTGGTCGGCGCCGGCCTCGCTTCCAAGTGCCTGATCCAGCTGTCCTATGCCATCGGCGTCGCCAAGCCGCTGTCGGTCTATGTCGACTGCTACGGCACCGGCAAGGTGGACGAGGGCAAGCTGTCGGCCGTGCTGCAGGAGCTGATGAACCTCAGCCCGCGCGGCATCCGCACCCACCTGCAGCTCAACCGCCCGATCTATGCCCGCACCGCCGCCTACGGCCACTTCGGCCGCCAGCCGGAGGAAGACGGCGGCTTCTCGTGGGAGAAGCTGGATCTGGTCACCGAGCTGAAGAGCGCCTTCGGTGTCACGGCGACCGTCTGATCCGTCGCCGCAGGAGAACGGGGCGCCGTCCAGGCAGGACGGCGCCCTCTTCCATGCCGCCGACCCGCGCTTCTACGGCCGCCGCAAGGGCAAGCGCCTGAAGTCCACCCGCCAGCGGCTGGTGGAAGACCTGCTGCCGCAGGTGGCCGTGGCTGAGCCGGCCGAGGGCGAGACGCTCGACCTCGCCGCCCTGTTCCCGCGCCCCATGCGCGCCTATGCGCTGGAAGTCGGCTTCGGCAACGGCGAGCATCTGGCCGGCTGGGCGGCCCGCCACCCGGACATCGGCTTCATCGGCGCCGAACCCTTCATCAACGGCGTCGGCGCCCTGCTGGTGCAGATGGAGGAGCAGGGGCTCGACAACATCCGCGTCTTCACCGACGACGTGCGCCGGCTGCTGCCGGCCATTCCGGCCAATGCGCTGGAAAAGGTGTTCGTCCTGTTCCCCGATCCGTGGCCCAAGACCCGCCACGCCCGCCGCCGCTTCATCAACGTCTCCAACCTCGACCTGCTGGCCGAGCGCATGGTGGACGGGGCGGAGCTGCGCGTCGCTTCCGACGACATGGTCTACGTGCGCTGGAGCCTGATCCAGGCCACCAACCACCCGGCCTTCCGCTGGACGGCGGGAAAGCCCGAGGACTGGCGCCAGCGCTGGCCGGACGGCTTCCCCACCCGGTATGAGGCGAAGCAGATCCGCGGCGAGCCCAAGTACCTGACCTTCTGCCGCCTGCCGCGCGAGGCTTGACCGCTTGCCCGCCGCCGGGCGTTCATGGGGTGCCCTGAACACCTGGAACGGAGGTCGGTCATGCGACTGGACGGATCCTGCCACTGCGGCGCGGTGCGGTTTTCGGTGGAGGCCTATGCGCCGGTGCCCTACATGCGCTGCTACTGCTCCATCTGCCGCAAGACGGCGGGCAGCGGCGGCTTCGCCATCAACCTCGGCGCCCATGCCCATACCCTGACCGTCACGGCGGCGGAGGGGGCGATCGGCGTCTACCGGGCGCTGATCGACGGCGAGCAGAGCCCCATGGAGCGACGCTTCTGCACCCGCTGCGGCACCGCCCTGTGGGCCTGGGACCCGCGCTGGCCGTCGCTGCTGCACCCCCACGCCGGGGCCATCGACACGCCGCTGCCGGCGCCGCCGGAAGCCGCCCACATCCTGATCGGCAGCAAGGCGGAGTGGGTGCGGGTGGATGCTGCCGCCGGCGAGCAATGCTTCGATGCCTACCCCGACCAGTCGCTGGCCGACTGGCACCGCGCCCGCGGGCTGCTGGAAGGGCCGGCGCCCGAGGCTTGAACCGCCGGCAAAACCCGGTAGCCTGTCGGTCGCCGAACACCCCACGCAGCGGATGATGCCTTGACCTCCTGGACCCGTTCGCTCGCCGTCTATGCCGACCGGCGGGTGCTTTCCATCCTGTTCCTGGGCTTCAGTTCCGGGCTGCCGCTGTTGCTGGTCTATGGCACCCTGTCGGCGTGGCTGACCGAGGCGGGGCTGTCGCTGACGGTGATCGGCCTGTTCTCGTGGGCGTCGACCGCCTATGCCTTCAAGTGGCTGTGGTCGCCGCTGGTGGACCGCCTGCCGCTGCCGCCCTTCACCCACCTGTTCGGCCAGCGCCGCGGCTGGATGCTGGCCAGCCAGCTGCTGGTGGCCGGCGCCATGCTCGGCCTCGGCTCGTCCGATCCGGCCGCCAACGTGTGGGTGACGGCCGGCTGGGCGGTGCTGCTGGCCTTCGCCTCCGCCACCCAGGACATCGTCATCGACGCCTACCGGGTGGAGATCCTGGAGGAAGAGAAGCTGGGGGCCGGGGCGGGCAACATCGTGCTCGGCTACCGCCTCGCCATGCTGGCCTCCGGCGGCGGCGCGCTGGTGATCGCCGATGCCGCCGGCTGGTTCTGGGCCTATGCCGCCATGGCGGCGCTGATGGGCGTCGGCATGGTGACGGTGCTGCTCAACCGCGAGCCCGCCCGCCCGCACCTGGAACGCTCGGCGGTGGAAGAGGCGCGGGCGCAGGCGTGGATCGACGGTCACGCCCACCTGGGGCCGCGCGTCAGCCGCGGGCTCGGCTGGCTTTACGGCGCCGTGGTGCTGCCGCTGAAGGACTTCTTCACCCGCCCGCACTGGCTGGTGATCCTGCTGTTCATCGCCCTCTACAAGTACGGCGATGCCCTGCTGGGGGTGATGGCCAACCCGTTCTACATCGACATCGGCTTCACCAAGACCGAGATCGGCGTCGTCTCCAAGTCGTGGGGGGTCATCATGACCATCGTCGGCGGCCTGGTGGGCGGGGTGCTGGTGGCGAAGCTCGGCATCATGCGGTCGCTGCTGGTGTGCGGCGTGCTGCAGGCGGCGTCGAACCTGGTGTTCGTCGCCCAGGCCATGGTGGGGGCGGACGTCGGGTTCCTGGTGGTGACCATTTCGGTGGAAAATCTCACCGGCGGCATGGGCACGGCGGCCTTCGTGGCCTATCTGTCGTCCTTGTGCAATCTGGCCTATACGGCGACGCAATACGCCCTGGTCTCCAGCTTCATGGCCTTCGCCCGCACCTTCTTCGCCAGCGGCGGCGGCTGGGTGGCGGACCGGGTGGACTGGGTGACCTACTTCCTCATCTCCACCGCCGCCGCCCTGCCGGGCCTGCTGCTGCTGCTGTGGATGATGCGCCTGTTCCCGCGCGAGACCAGTCAGGTGAAGGTGGCGGCGCTGGCGGAGGACGACTGACTTCTTAGTCACCCAACCGCCTTTTTGAACCACCAAGACACCAAGACACCAAGGCTTCAGTCCCCCTTGGTGCCTTGGTGTCTTGGTGGTTAATCCAGCACCACGGACGCAAAGTGATACGATGAAAGACGAAGGCTTCGGGCTTTATGTCCATTGGCCGTTCTGCCTGTCCAAGTGCCCCTACTGCGACTTCAACAGCCATGTGGCGGCGGCGGTGGATCATGGGCGGTGGCGGCGGGCGCTGCTGACCGAGCTGGCGCACTATGCCGCCGACAGCGGCGGGCGGCGGCTGACCAGCGTGTTCTTCGGCGGCGGCACGCCGTCGCTGATGGAGCCGGAGACGGTGGCCGCCGTGCTGGAGGCCGCCGGCCGCCACTGGAGCCTCGCCCCCGACCTGGAGGTGACGCTGGAGGCCAACCCCGGCGCCGTCGACCGCGCCAAGTTCGAGGGCTTCGCCCAGGCCGGCGTCAATCGGGTGAGCCTGGGCGTGCAGGCGCTGGACGATGCGGCGCTCGGCTTCCTCGGCCGCCGCCACGACCGGGCCGAGGCGCTGGCGGCGCTGGCGACGGCGCAGGCGCTGTTCCCGCGCACCTCCATCGACCTCATCTACGCCCGCCCCGGTCAGGCGCCGGAGGACTGGCGGCAGGAACTGCGGCGGGCGCTCGACATCCTGGCCGGCCACGGCCACCTGTCGCTCTACCAGCTGACCGTCGAGCAGGGGACGAAGTTCTACCTCGACTGGCACCGCGGCGACTGGCGCCTGCCGGAGGAAGACGATGCCGTCGCCCTGTGGCAGGTGACGCGGGAGGAAACCGCCCGTGCCGGCCTGCCGGCCTATGAAGTCTCCAACCACGCCCGGCCGGGGCAGGAATGCCGGCATAACCTCGTCTACTGGCGCGGCGGCGATTATGTCGGCGTCGGGCCGGGCGCCCACGGCCGCCTCACGCTCGCCGGCACGCCGCACGCCACCCGCCAGCACCGGGCGCCGGAGATGTGGCTGGCGCGGGTGGAGCGCGACGGCCATGCCAGCACCGACCGCGAGCCGCTCGACCCCGACCAGCGGGCGGAGGAACTGCTGCTCATGGGCCTGCGGCTGACCGAGGGCATCGACAAGGCCCGCTTCGCCCGCCTGGCCGGCCGGCCGCTGGCGGCGTGCACCGACCCCGCCGCCCTGGCGGCGCTGGAGGAGGAAGGGCTGATCATCGACACACCGGCCGCCCTGCGCGCCACCGAGGCCGGCATGCTGGTGCTGAACGGCGTCATCGCCGCCCTGGTGCCGGCCTGAGGGAACAGGCGGCGGCGCCCGGACGTTTCCAGGGTATCGGAAGCAGACGGGAGGGTTCCATGCGCGCCCTGTACGACAGCCGCGGCCACTGCGTCGCCTATCTGGCCCCGCGCGGCCGCATCGTCACCCGCAGCGGCTGGGTGAAGGCCATCATCGGCCGCGGCGGCCTCGTCCACGATGCCCGCGGCCGTCACCTGGGATGGTGGCGCGACGGCTATATCCGCGGCCGCGACGGCGGCGTCGTCGCCTTCCGCCGCGGCAGCCGGCTGCGGGTGATCCCGCCCATGGTGGGACCGGCGCCGCTCGGCCCCACCGACGTGCTGCTGACGCCGGTATCGCCCATCCGCGACGTGCCGCCGCTGATGCCGGCCGGCACCTTCGCCTGGAGCCGCCAGCGCTTATAAGTCTGGCGCTGTGCTCAGCGGCTATAGGTTTGGCGCTGTGCTCAGCGCCCTGCGCGCCTCGGCCATGATGCGGGCGACGATGGCCGCCGCCGGTTCCTCCCGCGCCAGCGCCGCCGCCTGACCGGCCCACACGCTGGTCAGGTCGGCGTCGAGGGTGCGGGCGGCGTGGCTGCGCAGCGGCCGGGTGAGGCCGTTGGGCAGCGGGAAGGGCGGAATGGGCGCGGCGGCGAATCGCTCCGTCACCCGGTTGCGCAGGCCGCGCGCCATGCGGCCGGAGAAGGCGCGGGTGAGGGTGGTCGTCTCGGCATCGCCCGCCGCCAGCGCCGCCTTGGCGCCGGCATTGAGCGGACACTCGGCCGCCCGCAGGAAGGCGGTACCGAGCGCCGCCGCCTGCGCCCCCACCAGCAGCGCCGCCGCCAGCCCGCGACCGTCGGCGATGGCGCCGGCGGCGATGACTGGGATGGAAACGGCATCCACCACCTGCGGCACCAGCGCCAGGGTGCCGATCAGGCTGCCTTCCCGCCGGTCGCCGGTGAAGCCGCCGCGGTGGCCGCCGGCCTCGTAGCCCTGCGCCATGACGGCATCGAAACCGGCCGCCTCCACCGCCCGCGCCTCCGCCGGGGTGGTGGCGGTGCCGATGGTGAACAGGCCCGCCGCCCGCAGGCGGTCCATGGCCGGCTGCGGCGGCAGGCCGAAGGTGATGGAGAAGACCGGCGCACCGCCCTCGATCAGCGCCGCCAGCTGCTCGTCGAAGCGCGGGCCGGCGGCGACCTCGGCCGGCGGTGGCGGCAGTCCGGCCTCGCCATGCAGGGCGGCGAGGCGGGCGCGGTAGTCGGCTTCCGCCGCCGGATCGGCGGGCTCGGCCGGCAGCGGAGCGAACAGGTTGACGGCGAAGGGGCGGTCGGTGCGGTCGCGGATCTCCCGGCAGGCGGCGGCGATGGCCTCCGGCGTCAGGTAGGCGGCGCCCAGCGAACCGAGCCCGCCGGCCGCCGATACCGCCGCCACCAGCGCGGCCGAGGCGGTGACGCCGGCCATGGGCGCCAGCACCAGGGGATGATCGACACCAAGGCGGCGGGCGAGCGGCGTGGGCATGGGGAACCTCCCGTTGCGGTCAGGCTGCCATTGCACAGCCCGACCGCCGCCGGCTCAAGACCCATTTGGCGCCGGCAGCCATCGCCGCCGGCGGCGCCGTCGTCGTCGCCGTCGCCGTCGTCAGGCGCTGGCCTTCACCCGGTCGAGGAACCCGCGCACCGCCTGGCGCAACTGGTCGGTCTCGCCGGAGACGCCCTGGCTGTCGCGGCGCAGCGCCTGGGCGACCTGGGCCGTCGCCTCGGCATCGCCGCGCACGGCGGAGATGCCGCTGCGCATGCCGTTGATGCCGCTGGCGGCGCGCTGGACGTTGCTGGCGATGTCGCGGGTGGCGGCGCCCTGTTCCTCCACCGCCGCGGCGATGCTCGACGAGATGTGGTCGATGCGGCCGATGGTGGAGCGGATGCCGTCGATGGCCTTCACCACGCTGCCGGTGGCGTCGCGCAGGGCGGCGACCTGGCGGTCGATGTCCTCGGTGGCGCGGGCGGTCTGCTGGGCCAGAGCCTTGACCTCGCCGGCCACCACGGCGAAGCCCTTGCCGGCCTCGCCGGCGCGGGCGGCCTCGATGGTGGCGTTCAGCGCCAGCAGGTTGGTCTGGCTGGCGATGTCGTTGATGAGCTTGACCACCTCGCCGATCTTGTCGGCCATGCTCGACAGATTGGCGACCACCTGCCCGGCGCGGCCGGCTTCTTCCACCGCCTCGCGGCTGGTGGAGGTGGATTGCGACATCTGGCGGTTGATCTCGGCGATGGAGGCGGACAGCTGCTCCGCCGCGGCCGCCACCGTATCGGCGTTGCGGGCGGCGGCATCGGCGCCGTCGGCGACGGTTTCGGCGTTGCTGGAGGTATTGGCGGCGGTGGCGGTGAGCGATTCCGCCGACGCCAGCAGGCGCCCCACGGTATCGGCCAGCCGTTCGGTGATGGAGCCGACGCCGTGTTCGAAGTCGCGGGCGTCATCGGCGCGATCGGCGCGGCGCTTTTCCCGCTCCAGGTCGAAATAGGTCGTCAGCACGGTGGTGACGTCCATGAACACCGCCCGGTTGACGGCCTTCAGGATGGCCGCGGCTTCCTGCGGACGGCGCCGGCGGTTCTCGATCACCATGTCGATGAGGGCATCCATGAAGAAACAATAGCCCGCGACATAGTAATCGGGCTGAACCTTGTGCTTCACGTGAGCCATGCCGATGCTGCGCACGGTGGCGGCATAGCGGTCATCCCACTGCCCCGCGAACAGGGTCTCCAGCCAATGGCGGCGCTGCGCGGCGCGGGCGTGGCTCATGGCGGTTTCCGAGGAAAACAGCCCGGCCATGGCGGGGTCGCGGCGCACGAAGCCGTAGAAGGCCTCCAGCACCGCATCCAGCCGCTCGGCCACCAGCGGCTTCACCGCGGCAAGGGAGCGGCGGGTTTCGTCGTCGATCCGCATCAGGCGCAGCTGGTCGCGTATTTCTCGGCTGGACATAGTACAGTATCCCCCACTCTCTATATGGCTTTATAGTTTGACTCTGAGGATAGTAATCCAAAGGGTAATCGATTTAATTCTATCGTCCGGCATTACGCAACAAGATATAGCCTTGCGACCCGGTTTTCCTTCGGGAGCGCAATTTCACGTACCAAGGTATTGAATTGGGAGGGGGTAGGAGCCGCCGGGTGCGGGGTCCGGCGGCTCCTCTGGAGCCCCGGCCGGGGAGAGAGCATTTGGCCGGGGCAGGTAGCGACCGGTCCGCCCCTGCGAGGAGGAGTGCGGCGTCCGTTCGGGGCAACAGCGCGCCGCGGCGGGACGGATCGGTCTCTGCCGCCCATGTCAGCAACCGCCGTGCCAGCCGACGCAGTGCCCGGACTCGGCGGGATTTCCGGGATGGCGGAAACCGCGGCGGCAACCCTCAATGCAGGCTGCGACGCAGGATGAAAACCCCGCCTGCGGGATGCCAATCCTGACCGGCGTTGCCGGGTCAGACGTCGACGCAGTCGAACACCGCCACCTTGCCGTCCGGCGTTTCGGTCACGTCCTGCAGCAGGGCGAGGCGGCTCACCCCGACGCAATGGCGGTTGGCGGTGTCGACGGCGTCGGACATGGCCGATTCGCTGTCATCCATGATGAGGGTGATGCCGCCGCGATCGGCCCCCAGCGGCGGCGCCTCGGCACAGGCGGCGAGCAGCGCGGCCACGGCAAGGGCGGCGGCGGCACGGGCGGCGGCGGGCGGGCGGGGGCTGGACATGGCGGCGGCCTCGCGATGATGACCTCTGCCACATCAACACCGCCGGGCGCCCGCCGGTTCGGTCGTCGGTTCAGCCGCCGGCGCGGCCCAGATGCTCGCTCACCGCCTTGCGGAAGAGGTCGATCTGCCACTCCATTTCGTCGGGCTTGAGGGCGTAGCCGGCGCTGCGGGTCGGCCGCAGGATGACGCTGGGCGCCACCCGGCCGAGCTGGGCCTGCAGGTGGACGGCGCACTGGGCCGACAGGCCGGCCTTCCAGGCCACGGCGACGATGCCCTGGGGGCTGGAGGACAGGATGGCGGCGCTCACCACCTCCGGCGGCACCTTGCCGAGCACGGCCAGGGCGGCGGTGACGAATTCCTCGTCGGCGGCGAACAGGGCGTCCTCCACCACCTTTTCGGTCAGCAGCCCGCGCGAGGCCATGAAGCTGGCGCGCTCCAGCGCCTGCCGGGTCGGCCGGTGCCAGTCGGTAGCAGTGACCTTGAGGTCGGGCGGTGCCGTCCTGGCGCCCCGCCCGTCGCCCTTGGGCGGTTCCCCCAGCCGGCGGTGGACCACCCGGGCGACCTCGCGGGCGGCATCGGGCGGCAGGTCTTCACGCTGCTGCAGCACCAGGATCAGGTTGTCGGCCACGAACCGCGCCAGCCGCACCGCCGCATCGCCGCCCAGGGTGGGACGGCGCACCAGCGGCTCGTGCCAGGACGGGTGGCGGGGGGCGGCCTCGATCAGCCGGTCGAGGGTTTCCTCGCGGATCTGGGCGCTGCCGTTGGCCAGCAGCACGGCGATGGCATCGCCGTCGGCGGTGCCGGCAATGGCATCGGCCACCATCGGCGTCACCAGCCGGCGGCGGGAAATGGCGCTCAGCTTGGCGCTGATGGGGCTGGAGGCGATGATTTCCAGCAGGTCCTCGTCGGTCAGCACCGGCGAGAACTCCAGCACCGGCGCCGCCACCGCCACCTCGACGTCGCGCGCCAGCTGGCGGATGACGTCGGGCGGGGCGTCGGCGACGTCCTTCAGGGCCTCCGACAGGATCTGGCGCACCCGCGGGATCTGGTCGCGCGCGAGGTTGTCAAGCACCTCCAGGATGGCCGCCTGCACCCGGCCCTGCTCGTGCTCCGACAGCTGCGGCGCCAGCCGGGCGATCTTGGCGGCGAGGTCGCAGCGCACGTCCTCGTCGTCGTCGTGGGCCAGCAGCAGGTGGGCGAGCGGCGGCGTCGCGGTATTGGCGATGATGGCCCGGCGCACGCGCGGGTCGGGGTCTTCGGCCAGGTAATAGAGGATTTCCGGCACGATGTCGGTGCGTTCCGCCAGTTCGCGGCGGACGTCCGGGTCCTGGTGGCGGGCCAGCTCGCGCGCCTGTTCATAGGAGAGCGGATCGGTATCGGGCTGGCCGAGCAGGCGGCGGATCAGCGAGTTCATGACGCACCGCCTTCCGTCCCGTCGACCGTTCCGTCGACGGGGGCGGGGGCGGGCGCGGGCGGAACCGGCGCCGGCGCCGCCAGCCGGTAGGCGTTCTTGCCGGTGTGCTTGGCGGAATACATGGCCTCGTCGGCGCGGGCGAGCATGTCGGTCAGGCTTTCCGGCCGCGCCGGATCGAACACCGCGACCCCCAGCGACAGGCTGAGCGGCCGGTCGTCGCGGCCCGACCACTGGCGCAGCGGCTGCGCCGCCTCGATCAGCCGCTGGGCCTTGGTTTCGGCCACGGCGGCATCGGCGCCTTCCAGCCACAGGGCGAACTCGTCGCCGCCCAGGCGGGCGACCAGATCGGTCGGCCGGGTGTTGCCGAGCAGCAGGTCGCGCAGCTGCTGCAGCACCTTGTCGCCGGTCTGGTGGCCGCGCAGGTCGTTGACCAGCTTGAAGTTGTCGAGGTCGAGGTAGATCAGCGCCGCCGGACTGCCGTCGCGCTCCAGCCGGCGGAAGCGGCGGTCCAGTTCCTCGAAGAAGGCGCGGCGGTTGAACAGGCCGGTCAGCGAGTCGGTGCGCGACATGCGCAGGATGAACTCGTGGTTGCTGATCTGCTCCATGGCGATGCCGAGCTGGCTGCCGATGTCGGCGATCAGCAGGCGGTCGTCCTCGCTCCAGCCGCCGCGCTCGGCCTGCCGCCACAGCACCACGGCGCCGTTCAGTTCCTGGCGGTAGAAGGTGGGCACCGCCATCACCAGCCAGTCGCCGATTTCCAGCTCCAGCCGGCCCATGCGCTGGCGCAGGCGGTCCAGCACCGGTCCGGCGGCGACGTAGCCGAGGTCGCCCCAGCGGGCGCCGGGCACGAAGGTGACGGCGCCGTCGGCGGGCGGCGGCTCGCCCTCCGGCTGTTCCTGCACGCGGAACACCTGGCAGACCGTGGCGCCCATGCCGCGGCCGAGGGTTTCTGCCGCCACCGCCAGCATGTTGGCGGGGTCGACCTCGTCGCGGATGGCGCGCACGACGTAGGTGAGGATGCGCTCGCGGTTGCGGGCGCGGGCGAGGGAGGCGTCGCGCTCCCGCTCGCGGGTCACGTCGCGGCCGACGCCGCGGGCGCCCATCCAGGCGCCGTCGGCAGCGAACAGCGGCGTCGCCGACATGCGTACGCAGGCGACGGCGCCGGCGGCGGTGCGCAGCCAGACGTCGGTTTCCTCCACCGGCTCGCGGGCGAGGAAGGGTACCTCGCCGGGGCCGAAGTAGTCGGCCACCAGGTCGTCGGGCGGGCGGCCCACCAGCCGCTGCGCCGGATGGCCGAGGGCGCCGCGCGGGCTGACGAAGACGAAGGTGCCCTGCGGCCCGATCTCCCACGCGAAGTCGGTGGAGATTTCCACGAAGTCCTTGTAGCGCTGGCGCGATTCCACCAGGGCCGCGCGCAGGGTGCGTTCCAGCGTGACGTCGCGGGCGAGCAGCAGCAGGCCGCCGGCCTGCGGCCCGTCCAGCGGCAGCAGGGTCAGGCGGAACCACGCCTGGCCGGACTCGCCGGGGAAGCTGACGATTTCCTCCACCGCCGCGGCGCCCTGGCGGGCGCGGGCGGCCAGGGCGCGCACGCTGGCCGGCAGCGGGGCCGGCAGGCCGTCGGAGGAGGCGGGAAGCTCGCTGCCGCTGGCGGCGCGGGCCTCGCGCTCCAGGGCCGCCATCAGCCCGTCGGAACGCGGCCCGACGATGACCGGGCGGTCGAAGGGGTCGATCAGCAGCATGCCGCCGGGATAGCTGTCCAGCGACTGGCGGGCGAGAACCAGCAGCGCGGCATCGCCGTCGCCGTCCGGTCCCTCGTCATCCAGCACGCCGAGCCGCGCCGCTGCCGTCCCTGACGGTGTGTCGACCACCTGCTCCCCCAGTCCCCATGACCCATACGGCGCAAATCCTAACCCCTTCAGTTTGTCATGCCAACTGGTGCGCTGCCAGGATGCGCGCGCAGGCTGCGGCGTTGCCGGGCGGGCGGGCGGCGTCGCACGGTCGGTTGACTTGGGCCGGCACCGGGGTATGTTCACGAACCATTTCCCTGCACGACCAAGGACCGGAGCCGGCCGCATGAGCCTCGACAGCCTGAAGACCGCCATCGAATCCGCCTGGGACGCCCGCGACGGCATCTCTGCCGCCACCGGCGGCGAGACCCGCGAGGCCGTGGAGACGGCGCTTGCGCTGCTCGACAAGGGCGAGCTGCGGGTGGCCGAGAAGGGCGCCGACGGCTGGGTGGTCAACCAGTGGGCCAAGAAGGCGGTGCTGCTGTCGTTCCGCCTCAATGACATGAGCGTCATCGAGGGCGGCCCCGGCGGCGCCACCTGGTGGGACAAGGTGCCGAGCAAGTTCGCCGGCTGGGGCGAGGCCGAATTCCGCCAGGCCGGCTTCCGCGCCGTGCCGGGCGCCGTGGTGCGCCGGTCGGCCTACATCGCGCCGGGCGTGGTGCTGATGCCGTCCTTTGTCAACCTGGGCGCCCACGTCGGCAGCGGCACCATGGTCGACACCTGGGCCACCGTCGGCTCCTGCGCCCAGATCGGCAAGAACGTCCACCTGTCCGGCGGCGCCGGCATCGGCGGCGTGCTGGAGCCGCTGCAGGCCGGCCCGGTGATCATCGAGGACAACTGCTTCATCGGCGCCCGCTCCGAGGTGGTCGAGGGCGTGGTGGTCGAGGAAGGCGCCGTGCTGTCCATGGGCGTGTTCATCGGCGCCTCCACCAAGATCGTCGACCGCGAGACCGGTGAGACGTTCATGGGTCGGGTGCCGGCCTATTCCGTCGTCGTGCCGGGCTCCCTGCCGGGCAAGACCCTGCCCGACGGCACGCCGGGCCCCAGCCTGTCGTGCGCCGTCATCATCAAGCGGGTGGACGAGCGGACCCGTTCCAAGGTCAGCATCAACGACCTGCTGCGCGACTGAGACCGAGACCGACCAGGCCCGGAGCACCCGTGACCATCGCCACCGCCGACCGCCCGCTGACGCCGGACGCCCTGACCGATCCGCTGCCGCTCGCCCGCGCCCTCATCCGCCGGGCGAGCATCACCCCGCGCGACGACGGGGCGCTGGACGTGCTGCAGGCGGCGCTGGAGGCCCTCGGCTTCCGCTGCACCCGGCTGCCGTTCGGCGACGGTGACGGGCGGATCGACAACCTTTATGCCCGCCGTGGCGAGACCGGCCCCAACTTCTGCTTCGCCGGCCACACCGACGTGGTGCCGGTAGGCGAGGGCTGGACGGTCGATCCCTTCGCGGCGGAGGTCATCGACGGTCGCCTGTTCGGCCGCGGCGCCGCCGACATGAAGGGGGCCATCGCCGCCTTCGTCGCGGCGGTGGCGCGCCACCTGAAGGACGACGGCGCGGCCGCCGGCCAGGGCTCCCTCAGCCTGCTCATCACCGGCGACGAGGAAGGCGATGCCGTCAACGGCACGGTGAAGGTGCTGGAGTGGCTGGCGCAACAGGGTGAGCGCATCGACCACTGCCTGGTGGGCGAGCCGACCAATCCGGCCCGCCTGGGCGACATGATGAAGATCGGCCGCCGCGGCAGCCTCAACGGCCGGGTGACGGTCTACGGCACCCAGGGCCACGTGGCCTATCCGCACCTGGCCGACAACCCGATCCCGCGCCTCATGCGCATGCTCGGCGCCCTGATCGAGCGGCCGCTGGACGCCGGGACCGAGCACTTCCAGCCGTCCAACCTGGAAATCGTCACCATCGACGTCGGCAATGCCGCCTCCAACGTCATCCCCGGCGCCGCCCATGCCCGCTTCAACATCCGCTTCAACGACCTGCACAGCGGCGAGCGGCTGACCGCGTGGGTGCGGGAGCATCTGGAACTGGCCGCCGGCGGGGCGCTCTTCGACCTCGACGTCAAGGTGTCGGGCGATGCCTTCCTGACCCCGCCGGGCCTGCTGTCGAGCCTCATCGCCGACGCCTGCGCGGCGGTCACCGGCCGCCGGCCGGAGCAGAGCACCTCCGGCGGCACGTCGGATGCGCGGTTCATCAAGAATGCCTGCCCGGTGGTGGAATTCGGGCTGGTCGGCCGCACCATGCACAAGACCGACGAACACGTCGAACTGGCCGACCTGGAGGCGCTGACGGCGATCTATCACCGCATCCTCGCCGCCTATCCCCTGGCGGCGGCGGGCTGACGCCATGGGCATCCCCTCCATCCGCGAGACGGCGGCCAGCCTGGAAGGGCTGCGTCGCATCGTCCGCATGGACCCGACCGGCCTGGACTGCTTCAACGCCAGCGTCCAGGGCTTCTGGAACTCGTTCTTCGTCGCCGTCCTGACGCTGCCGTTCTATCTGCTGCAGGCCGGCGTCTATTACATGAATGCCGACATCGAGGCCTCCGCCGCGCGCTTCCTGTCGCTGGAGCTGATGACCTTCGTCCTCGGCTGGCTGGTCTATCCGGTGGTGATGGTCACGGTCACCCAGGTGATGGACCGCTGGCAGCACTATCTGCGCTACATGGTGGCGTACAACTGGTTCCAGCTGGTGGTGGCGGCGCTGCTGCTGCCGCTGTCGCTGCTGCAGCTGACCGGCATGGCGCCCGACGGGCTGATCGCCCTGCTGTTCCTGATGGCGACCAGCGCCTTCCTGCTCTACGGCTGGTTCATCGCCAATCGCGGGCTGGACCTGGGCGGCGCCACCGCCGCCGGCATCGTCATCCTCGACCTCGCCCTCAGCCTGTTGGTGAACGGCGCCACCGATCTGCTGCTCAAAGGCGCACAGGGCTAGTCTATCGGGAGTGGTACCCTAGACTTTTTCCGTAGGGGAACGCTTGCGTCCGGTACATCTTCCCCCCACAATTCAGCTGTGAAGCAGGAAGCCGAGGCGGCGGTTCACCATCCACAAGAACGATGGAGCCCCGCCCTCGCGCGCAGGGAGGAAGTCCATGGATGAAGGGATGCGTCGCCACCCGGGCCCGACGGCCGGGGGCGATACAGGGGATACGGCCGTCGCCGGCATCGTGCGCGGCATCGGCACCTTGTGGGAACATCTGGCGGCAGTGGCGCTCGACATCGGCGCCGTCAACGACCGCCTGAGCGGCAGCGTCGGGCAGTTCGACCATCTGCGTACCGCCGCCGAACAGATGGCGGCCGCCAATCACGACATCGACCGTGCCGCCGGCACCGCCAACGGCGTCGCCGAGCAGGTGCTGGCCGAGGCGCGCGAAAGCCGCGCCGCCCTTGGTCGCGCCACCGCCGACATCCAGGATCTGGTGCGCAGCGTCGGCCGCATCGAACAGCAGCTGGCCGGGCTGTCGGAGGCCCTGCGGCAGGTTTCGGCGGTGAGCCAGGAGATCGAGGCCATCGCCAAGCAGACCCGCCTGCTGGCGCTGAACGCCACCATCGAGGCGGCCCGCGCCGGCGAGGCCGGCAAGGGCTTCGGCGTCGTCGCCGGCGAGGTCAAGGCCCTGGCCCAGCAGACCAGCAACGCCACCGCCCACATCGAGGACACGGTGGCGGAACTGGACAAGCTGATCGGCGATCTGGTGCAGGAAAGCTCCGGCAGCCGCGACCATGCCGTCGCCGTGGAAACCTCCACCGCCACCCTGTCGCACGTGGTCGAATCGCTGCAGCAGGGGCTGGAGACGGTGGGCGGCCAGATCGGCGCCATCGCCGGCGCCGCTGCCGGCAACCTGCAGCGCTGCTCCACCGTGGTCGACAGCGTCAACCTGCTGACCAAGGACGTGGAGGAGGAAAGCAGCCACCTCGACCACGCCAACCGTCAGGTCGCCGACCTGATGAGCCAGACCCAGGGGCTGATCGGCGCCGCCATCACCAATGGCTTCGAGATGGCCGACAGCGTCTACGTCCGCCGCGCCCAGGAGGCGGCGGAAGCCATCGGCCGGATGTTCGAGGAACAGGTGGCGTCTGGCCGGATCACGCTCGCCGACCTGTTCGACGAGGCCTACAAGCCGGTGGCGGGCACCAACCCGCAGCAGCACACCACCCGCTTCAGCGATCTCACCGACCGCCTGCTGCCGGGCCTGCAGGAGCCGCTGCTGGCGTCGGACGGCAACATCCTGTTCTGCGCCGCGGTGGACCGCAACGGCTACCTGCCGACCCACAACAGGAAGTACAGCCAGCCGCAGGGCAAGGACCCGCTGTGGAACGCCGCCAACTGCCGCAACCGCCGCATCTTCAACGATCCGGTCGGGCTGGCGGCCGGCCGCAATACCCGGCCGTTCCTGCTCAACAGCTACAAGCGCGACATGGGCGGCGGCAAGATGGTGATGATGAAGGACGTCAGCGCCCCCATCACCGTGCAGGGCCGCCACTGGGGCGGCTTCCGCCTCGGCTATACCCTGGGGCGGCGATAGGCCGGCCCCGAAAACGCAAACGGCGGCACCTGCAGGTGCCGCCGTTTCGTTGACCGCCTCAGGCCGCTACTCGGCGCCGGCGAGCGGCAGCCACTCGAAGGTGGTGCCCTGCGGCGTGTCCATGATGCCGACGCCCTTGGCCAGCAGCTCGTCGCGGATGGCGTCGGAGCGGGCGAAGTCCTTGGCCTTGCGGGCCTCGGTGCGCTCCGCCAGACGGGCGGTGATGGTGGCTTCGTCCAGGGTCTGGCCGGCCGGGCGGATGATGAGGTCGTCCACCGTCAGGGTCAGCAGGTTGAGGCCGAGCACCAGATCGGCCAGCGCCGCCAGCCGCAGGGTTTCCTCGGGCGCCAGTTTCTTGTCGAACAGAAGCTCGTTCAGATGGGCCACCGCCGCCGGGGTCGCCAGATCGTTGGAGACGGCGGCATCCAGCGTGTCCGCCCACTCGGCGGCGCGCGGCGACAGGCCGGCTGTCAGCTGCTGGCGCAGGTAGGCAAGCGAACCGCCGGAGCTGTAGCGCATCTCGCCGGCCAGCCGCGCCACCGTGTCGGCCTCCGCCTTGGCCTTCAGGTCGGCGATGCGCAGCAGCAGGCGGCGAAGGCTCGCACGGGTGCCGACCAGCGCGTCCCAGGTGAACTCCAGCGACGAGCGGTAGGAAGCGCCGAGCAGGAACAGGCGGTAGACGACCGGGTGGATGCCCTGGTCGACGATGCTCTGCAGGGTGAGGAACTTGCCCGACGACTTCGACATCTTGCCGTCGCGCATGATGAGGAATTCGTTGTGCATCCACCAGTTGGCACCCGAGTTCTCCGACCGGGTGTAGCCCTGGTTCTGGGCGATCTCGTTGCAGTGGTGGACCTGCCGGTGGTCGATGCCGCCGGTGTGGATGTCGAACTGCTCGCCCAGGTACTTCATGGACATGACCGAGCATTCCAGGTGCCAGCCCGGCGCCCCGACGCCCCAGGGGCTGTGCCATTCCATCTGCCGCTGCACGCCGTCGGGGCTCTTGCGCCAGACCGCGAAGTCGGCCGGGTGGCGCTTGCCGCCGGGGCCTTCGACGCGGCGGTGTTCTTCGCCCATGCCGGCCAGGTCGAGCAGCCCGAGGCGGCCGTAGTCGGCCACCTTGGAGATGTCGAAATAGGCGCCGTCCTCCAGTTCGTACAGGTATCCGGCGGCGTCCAGCTCGCGGGCGAAGGCGATCATCTCCTGGATGTGCTGGGTCGCCGGCGTCCAGTGGCTGGGCTCCAGGATGTTGAGGCGGCGCACGTCGTCCTTGAACACGTCGGTGTAATGGGCGGCGATGTCCCAGATGGACTTCTTCTCGCGGCTGGCCGCCACCTCCATCTTGTCCTCGCCGGTGTCGGCGTCGGACGTCAGGTGGCCCACGTCGGTGATGTTGATGATGTGGGTGACGTTGTAGCCCTTGAAGGTCAGCACCCGGCGCAGGGTGTCGGCGAAGACATAGGCGCGCAGGTTGCCGATGTGGGCGTAGTTGTAGACCGTCGGGCCACAGGAGTAGACGCGCACGTTCCGCGGGTCGATGGGCTGGAACTCCTGGACCTCGCGGCCCAGGCTGTTGAACAGGCGGAGCGGGTGCTGCGTCGTCATCCTTCGTACTTCTGCAAGGGTTGCAGGGAGGGCGGGCGCCAGGGCGGGCCCGCCGCAGGCTGCCAGATGTAGCACCGCCGCGCCGCCCGACCAGGCGGTTCGGCCGCCGGGGTCATCCCTCGGCGGGGCGGTCCTTCAGCCGGCGCAGGCGCCGCAGCCGGTGCAGGCGGCCGGGTCGA